>CAMDEB010000128.1 GCA_945893085.1 Rhodoplanes serenus
GATTGCAGTGTGCAACGGGTCAAAATCAATTCTTCGCACTTACGCCCGGCGTTTCTTTGGCGTAGCTGTTCTCAGGCTGAAGTCCTCTCCAGACGTGGGTGCCCGATGGATAACTTGTCCGATGAAGCGGCCGGCCGCCAAATCCTCAGCGTATTCATGCGTTATCGGATTCCGGCGAGCGGCACGCTGCGGCGCAATCACTTCTTTGCCGTGCGCGACGGCGATTTTCAGCGCGGCCTCACCAACGCAGTCGCCAACAAGTGGGTCAAGCTGCACCTGCGCGACCGTTACACCTACCATCTGACGGAAGCGGGACACGCGGCTGGCGGGACGACGGCGGAGCCGCCACAGACGCCTTCAGACTGATCAGTCCGCCGGCGTCTTGTCTTCCAACGCCGCATAGGGCCCGCTCGCGTAGACGACGCGGCCGCCGACCATCGTCAGCAGCGACGCAATCGAGCCGATCTCGTCCACCGGGACGGTGAGATAATCCTTGGTCAGCACCGCGAGGTCGGCGAGCTTGCCGACGGCGAGCGAGCCGCGCTTGCCCTCGTCGAAGGCGAACCAGGCGCTGCCCAGCGTGTAGAGGCGCAGCGCCTCCAGGCGCGTCGGCATCTCCTCGGGAGCGCGCATTGGCGTGCCGGCGGCGGTCTTGCCGTCCACCATCCATTGCAGCGACACGAACGGATTGTACGACATCACCCGGTGCGCGTCGGTGCCGCCGCCGACTTGCAGCCCGAGCCGCAGCGCCGTGCCGATCGGCGGCGTCATGCGCGCGGCCTCGGCGCCGCGCTGGCCGAGGAACGCCTCGCCGCGGAAATAGAGCGCGTTCTGCATCAGCCAGCCGACGCCCATCGCCTTCATGCGTTGCAGGCTCTCGGGCGAGGCGTCGGTCAGGTGCGCGATCGACCAGCGCAGGGAAGCCACCGGCGTTTCGCGGTTGATCCGTTCCAGCACGTCGATCAGATGATGCACCGTGCGGTTGTTGTGCCAGTGGAACGTCGCCGTGAGGCTGCGCGGAACCGCCCACTTCAGCACCTGGTAAAGCCGCTCGCGATCCGCCGGGGTGGAGTTGTCGTTGGCATACATGCCCCAGGTGACGTTCTCGCCGATGCCGTTGAAGCGCAGCCAGTCGTCGCCAAAACCCATCGGCATCGCGTCGGTCATCGCCTGCAGATCTTCGAGCTCGTGGCCGGGGCGTGGCGCGCACAGGCTGTAGACCACGCGCACGGTCAGCGCGCGCTCGCGCCAGAGCTGGAACAGCGGCCGGTATTCGGAGATCGGCATGTTGTAGCCGCCCGGATCGAGCACGCCGGTGACGCCGAGGCTGTTGAGCACGCGGAAGAAGGCACGGGTGCCGGCAAGCTTCTGCTCGAAGCCCGGTCGCGGCAGCAGGTCGTAGAGATCGCTGATGGTGCGGTTGTCGCCCCACAGCCAGCCGGTGACTTGGCCGTCGCGGCCGGTCTCGATCTTGACGCGCGAGGCAAGCTCGGCGTGGTTGGTCAGGCCGAGCGCCTCGAGTCCGCCCGGAGACAGCAACACCGAAACGTAGAGCACCTGCACATAGACGTGGTGATCGGGCGCTGCGGCCGCGATCTCGGCCTGGGTCGGGCGGCGGTTCTCGGCAAACTGGCCCTCGATCCAGCCGCCGGCGACCACCAGCCATGAGCCCTTCGGCGCGGTCTGCGCCGCCTTGCGGAGCCGTTCGAGCGCTTCGGCCATGGTGCGCGCGCCGGTCCAGTGCACCTCGGTCCGCCAGGTCAGCCCGGCGCGGATGGCATGGATATGGGAATCGATCAGCCCGGGAATGACGGTGCGGCCACCGAGATCGACGACGCGGGTGGCGGGACCGGCGAGCGCGCGGATGTCGGCGGAACGGCCGATCGCGGCGATTCGGCCGTCGCGCACCGCCAAGGCCTCGGCGGCATCGGTGTCATAGGTGACGATCTTGCCGTTGAAAAAGACGATGTCCGCATTCTGCGCGCGCGCGCCGGTGAGCGTCGCCAGCAGGCCGAGGCCGAAGGCAAGGCACCGAAACACGGAGACCGGCGGGGCCATGATCCGATCCAATGGACGCGGCGCGTGCCTACAGCCGCTGCAGCGTGCACTCGGTCTCGATCACCCGCGCGTTGGCGTCCGAGGCCGTCCGCCGGAACACCCGGGTCTGGCGGAAGCCGGTCTTGCCGCAGGCGACATCGACGTCCTTGGGTTCGACGTCCTTGCGCACGTGGCTGCGGTAGAGCCCGAGCACATTGGTCTTCACCTCGATTACATCGCCGGTCTTCGGGATCAGCTTCACCACGGCGTCCGACACCGGCGAGCCGCGGTTATCGCGCACGAAACCGAAATAAGACGGGCCTTCGTCCTTGAAATCGCCGGTCGCGTCGATGTCGTCGCCGCCGGCGAAGGCGCCGCTGGAAACGGCGAGCGCCACGCCCGCTGCAAGCGCCAGTGTTCGGATCGGGACCATGTCTGCCTCCGATGATTTGGAACGATTCTAGCGCAAAATCCCGGCAGAACAAAGCCGCGCAGTCAGAAGAGGTTCCGCCGCGTCACACCGTTACTTGGTCCAGAAGAACATCAGCGAATAGATCAGCACAGGCACCGCGAGAACCGGCACCAGCCACACCAAAGCCAACGGAATCCGCTTGGCCGTATTTTCCGGCAGCAGCGTGGCGAGCCCGCCAAGGACGGCTGCGCCCAGCATCGAGGTTGCGATCCAGCCGTACCAATACATCGCCGGTCCCCGGTCCCGCACTGCCGGAGCCCAGCCGAATTCAACGCGGTCGGTGCCCGGATGGTAGGTGAACAGCGGCCACCCCCCCATGTCGCAAAGCACGTACAGCACCGCGGTGGCGACGCCGAACACGATCGCAAAGGTCCTGAACTTGGTAGACGTCGCCAGCGACTGCTCCGCCGCGACAGGCCGCGTTGTCGTGGTGGTGCTCATGATCCGAACCCCCGCACGTTGTTGACGATGTGACCGACCAGGAAGCCATACCAGCACACGGCGGCGAGATAGACCGTCAGCCATTTACGCGCGCTGTCGTATTCCTGATTCCTGGCGTTCTTCCAAAGGTACCAGTAAATCGGCAGCAATCCCAAGCCGATCGTCACCAGATGTTCCTTCAATTCGAAGACGCCCTGCGTCCTCCAGAATTCCTGCTGCTCGAGCGGGATTCGGACGTAGATGCGATACTTGGTGTAGATCCACGCGCCGAAGATGAATGTGACGACCCACAACACGCAAATCGCGGTGGCGTAGCCCGCCCCCTGCACCGAGCGGAAGCGCGTGACGAAGCCACTGGCGATGGCCGCTTGGCGCACCGGCATCAGCACCGACATCGCCTGGTGCGTCAGCGCGCCCAGCAGCGCCACCGCCAGCAGTCCGTGGACGATGAGCAGAATCGTCCAGAACGCGTTGACGGATATGTAGTCGAACACAAAGTCCATCATCTCCCCCTCACACCTGCCGACGCAGTTCTGTCGGGCGGGGCCTGCTCAACCGCCCCGCTGATTTGGCCTGTCTCGTTGCCCTTCCCTCACCGCGCCAGCGGATCGGGCCGAAGCTGGAACTTGACCACCTTCGGCCGCGTGCCCTTGCCGGTTTCGAGATGGAACGGCGTGCGCGTGCCGTAGGTCGCCCAGACGCCCTTGCCCTTCCAGCCGGTGTTCGGATCGTCGATCCGTCCGTCCATCCATTTGGTATAGAAGCCGAGCGGATAGGGCACGACGAAATTGAGCCATTTGTCGTCGACCAGCGCCATCAGCGACTCGTTGGCGTTGCCGGTCGCCCAGGGCACGTTGCGGCCGAGCCCGAAGGTATCGAACTGATCGACCCAGGTGTAGTAGCTCGCCTCGGCGCTGCCGGTGTCGGGCACGCCGGCCATCTGCGGACCGGGGAACGGATAGAGCGTCCAGCCCTCCGGGCACTGACGGCCGGTCGCGGTTTCCGGACCGCGCAGCACTTTGCATTTGCTGCGGTCGAATTTCCCCATGTGGCCGCTGGAGAGCGGCACCCAGGCAATGCCGTTGCGGTCGATGTCGAAGCCGCGCGGGCCGTAGCCCGGCATCGGCGGCTCGTAGATTTCCGCAAGCGCCGTCTCCGACGGATTGGAGCCGGGATCGACGCGGATGATGTAGCCCGGGAACGTCAGCACCGTACCCCAGATCGTACCGTCCTGCGGATTGACGCCGATGCCGTAGAGCGCACCGACGATGCGCTTGTCCTTGGCCGGATCGACCGGCTGGTTCGGCTCGACCCAGGCGTCGCGCTTGCCGTTGCCGTTGGTGTCGATGACGATTGGGGTCCAGCCCTGCGCCTTCTGCTCGTCGCCGGTCTCCTCGAACACCTTGCGGTCGAGCCAGCCGAGCGCGGCGCTGCCCGGCCCGCCGGCGCTCATCCACAGCGTGTTGTTGGCGTCCTCGGCGAACACGAGATGGTGCGTCTGGTAGCAGGTCCGGATCAGCGTGATCTTGCCGGTCTTGGGATCGAGCATCGAAAGGTGCCGGGTGGAGGTATCCATCGGAAACACCTTGGCCGATGGATGCTCCGAGCCCCGCTTGCAGAAATCGGGATTGGCCGCCGGCCCGACGCGCGAGGTGAACCAGACCTGGCCCTTCTCGTCGTACATCGGGTTGTGCGTGCTGGTCTGGCTGTCCCAGATCGCCTCGTCGCCCCAGAACGGCGACGGCGACAGCGGATCGCCCTTCGACGACGGCGTCTTCGGATCGCGCACCGGCATCTTGACGGTCGAAGCGACGTGACGGACCGGATCGAGGACCGGCACGAGGTCGGTGCTGTTCTCGGTCGTGCCGTAGATCGGGCCGTTGGCGTTGATCGTCGGCTTGCGCTTGTCGGTCGCGGTGATGTCATGCAGGTAGTGCTTGGGATCGCTGAAATCCCACTGCGTGACGACGACGTTGCGCTCCTGGCCCTGCGGACGCTGCGGCTTGGCCGCGGGCAATTCGCCGGCGGCGATACGATCGGTCCAGTCGGCGAACAGCTTCAGCGCGCGCGGCGTGTCGATGCGGCCGATGGTGTTCGCCATGTTGGTCATGGCCTGCCCGGACAGAATGCGCCGCGCCCAGGCGTCCTCCGATTTCATATCGGCGAACTGCGGCGGCATGGTGCGCGTGGCATTGTTGCCGAGCGCGTGACAGGCGTAGCAGCCGTTGGTCTTGGTGACGTTGAGCCACTCGGCCTGACTTTTGACGCCGGGCAGCGGAAACTCGTGTTTCGCCGGCGTTTTCATCATCGCGTACCAGTAGATCGCCGGATAGATCTCGGCCGCGGCCTTGGGCGTCGGCGCCGGAGCGGCCGTCAGGTTGACGATCCGGCCGGGCGCGCTCTGCGCCTTGGCCGAGTCGATGAGCCCATAGCCGCGCGCCCAGATCGTGTAGTTCGCCCACGGCAGGTCGGGGATCAGGTAGCGGCCGCGATCGTCGGTCACCACGCTTTTGATGTAGCGGGTGGGAAGATCGGTGGTTTCCGCGATCACCCAGACGCCCGCCTCCGGACCGTTGGGACCGCTGACCACGCCGCCGATGTCGTCATTGTCGATGGCGACCGCGGCCGCCTGCTGCGCGCTCGCCGGCGCGGTTGCGGCCGGGAATGCCGCGATGCCGATAGCTGCGGCGCTTGCGTACAAAAATTGCCGCAAATTCATTTCGCCCTCCTGTCGTCGCCCAAACCCCAGTCGGACATGCGTTGGGGGCGCAACCGAGCGCCCCCACGTATCGTTCAATCCCCCGCGATCTTACTTCGCCAGCGGATCGGGCCTGATCTGGAACTGCACGGCGCGGGGCAAGGTGCCCTTGCCGCCTTCCGAAAGCCATGGCGTGCGATCACCGCTTGTGGTCCACAGGCCCTTGCCCTTCCAGCCGGCGTTCGGATCGTCGATGCGACCGTCGAACCCCTTGGCGTAGAAGCCGAGCGGATACGGGACCTTCATCGAGACCATCTTGCCGTCTTTCAGCGCCACCAGGCCGTCCATCTGATTGGCGGTGGACATCGGGATATCCTTGCCGAGGCCGAACACATCGTGCTGGTCGACCCAGGAGTAGTAGCTCGACTCGACGCTGTTCTCGCCGATGCCGTCAAACCCAGGGCCCGGGTACTGATAGAACGTCCAGCCCTCGGGGCAGTGGTTGCCGGTCGCGGTCGGCCCGCGCAGCACCTTGCACTTGCTGCGGTCGAAGCTGCCGATGTGGCCGCTGGCGAGCGAGACCCAGAGCACGCCCTTGCTGTCGATGTCGCCGCCGCGGACGCCGAAGCCCGGCTCCGGGACGAAGTAGATCTCGGAGAGCGCCTCGTGCGGATGCTTGCCGCCGCTGACGTCGAGGCGGATGACGCCGCCGGGATTCGTAACCATGGCCGGTCCGAGCGCCGCGACGGCGCCCCAGACCGAGCCGTCCGCCGGGTTCGGCATGATGGCGTAGTAGCCGAACGGAATGCGCCGGTCTTTCGTCGGATCCATCGGCTGGTTCGGCTCGGTGTATTCGCCGCGCTTGCCGTCGCCGTTGGTGTCGAGAATGTGCGCGGTCCAGCCCTGCGACTTCACCGTATCGCCGGTCTCATTGAGCATCTTGGTGTTGATCCAGCCGATCACCGCGCCGCCGCCCGACGTCCACAGCGTATCGTTGGCGTCATAGGCGAACTGGAGATGATGCGTCTGGTAGCAGGTGTCGACGAAGGTGTACTTCTGCGTCTTGGGATCGAGGAATCCAAGTTGACGGCTCGATACGTCGAGCGGGAACAGCTTGGCCGACGGATGGTCGGAGCCCTTCTTGCAGAAGTCGGGATTGGGGCGCCCGCGCACGCTGTGGGTGAACCAGACCCGGCCGTCCTTGTCGAACATCGCGTTGTGGGTGTTGGCCCTGGTGTCCCAGAGCTTCCTGTCGCCCCAATACGGCGACGGCTGCAACGGCTTGATCGTCGCGGCGTGGCCGGGTCCGAGCGATTCCGGCATCTTCGGATCCTGCACCGGCAGCTTGTAGAACGACACCTGGTGCGTCTTGGGATCGAGGACCGGAATGTTGTCGGTCGCGTATTCCGGCGAGCCATACAGCTTGCCGTAAGCGTTGACCGTCGGCTTGCGCCGGTCGGAGGCGATCAGGTCGTGCAGGTATTTGTCGGCCTCGCCCCAGAACCATTGCGTGACGACGATGTTGCGCTCGAGGCCCTGCGGACGCTGCGGCTTGTGCTTGGGCAGCTCGCCCTTGGCGACGCGTTCGGTCCAGTCGCCGAAATACTTGAACGGCGCGCCGCCCAGCAGGCCCGCGAGCTGGTTGGTCATCTGCTCGCCGGACTGGCCGGACTGCACGCGGCGGATCCACGCGTCTTCGTGCGACTTGAAGGCGCCAAGGCCCGCCGGAATCGTGCGCGTCGACTCCTGGCCCATCTGATGGCAGCCGACGCAGCCGTTGTTCTTCATCAGGTTGAGATAGTGCGGCAGCTTGATCCGCTCCGGCACCTCGCCCTTGCCGCCGAACTGGTCGGGGCCGGGGATTTTCATCATCGCGTACCAATAGGCCGCGGGATAATACTGCGCGGCGGAGCGCTCATCGGGCGCCGGCACGGCGGTCAAGCTGAGTTGTTGTCCCGGCGTTGCGCGTCTCTTGGGCGAGTCCACAAGACCATAGCCGCGCACGAAGACGTCGTAGTTCACGTTCAGCGGCAGGTCGGGGATGACGTAGCGGCCCTGGTCGTCGGTGACGACGATCTTGATGAACCGGGTGGGCAGCTCGCTGGTCTCCGCGATCACCCACACGCCGGCTTCCGGTTGCCCGTTCGGCCCGCGCACCACGCCGCCGATATCGTCGTTGTCGATCGCGACCGCTGTGGCCTGCTGCGCACCGGCCGGCGTCGGCATGGTCGCTGCGAGCGCCGCAACGCCGATCGCGGCAACGGTCGAAAACAGGAATTGTCTGATCTTCATGATCGCCTCGCCCTTTACGGCCGACCCCTTGCGGCCCGTTGTCGCAGCGATTTTATACCAAATCGGCGTTTCGGCCAGGGCGTCCGCAGCACCGTCCCGCCGATTTGCAGTGCAGCAAGTGACAGAAACGGGGGAGGCGGCTCAGCGCCCGGAAAGCTTGGGCATGACTTCGGCGGTGAACAGCTGCAGCGAGCGCAGCGCGTCGGCGAGCGACATGGTGCCCAAAAACATGTAGGTCAGCAGATAGTTGGCGCCGGTCTGCGCCATGTGCCGCTCGATCTCCGCGCGCACGGTCGCGGGCGAGCCGGCGATCACCGTGCCCTCCGCCACGCATTCCTCGAAGTTGGTGCCGCGCACGTTCTTCATCCGCGCCGCTGTCGTGCTCACGCCGTGCCGGTTGCGGATCCAGTTGATGTTGGCGAGGTGCGCCTCCATGGCGGGCTTGGCCCAGCGCTTGGCCTTCTCGTCGGTCTCGTCGACGAAGATGTGACGCTGCACGCCGATCGCGGCTCCACCGGCGAACTCCAGCTTCGGCTGCGCGGCGCGGCCGCCGCGCTTGGCGAAGGCCGTCTTGTAGGTGTCGATGTTGTCCTTGGCGAAATTCGTCGGCCCAAGCGTGACGAAGTGCAGCCCCTCCTCGCCGGCCCAGGTCGAGCCTTCGGGACCGGACGAGCCATACCAGAATGCCGGATGCGGCTGCTGCAGCGGCCGCATCGGGATCGGCACGTTGTCGTATTGATAGTGTTTGCCTGTGTAGGTCAGCGTATCCGTCGTCAAGCCGGCGCGGATGCAGTGGAACGCATCGGTGAAAATCTCGCGCGACTGGTCATGGTCGACCTTGTGAAACTTCAATTCGAACGGCGACACGCCGCGGCCGACGCCGACCTCCAGCCGTCCGTAGCTGAGATGATCGAGCATGCAGATTTCGTCGATCAGGCGGAGCGGCGAATAGAGCGGCAGCAGATAGGTCAGCGGCCCGAGCCGGATGCGCTTGGTGGCGCGCGCGACCGCGCCGAGGAACACGCCCGGCACCGGCACCATGTTGAGCGGCGTCTGATGATGCTCGGCCAGATGCAGGCAATAGAAGCCCGCCTCGTCGGCCGCCTGGATGAAGGTGAGCCGTTCATCGAACAAGGTCGCGAGCGGGCGCTCGCCGTTCTCGATGTGATCGAACAGTCCGATTTTCATTTTTCGTCCAGTCTTCCAATCTTCCCTATCACTGGAATGAGACGCTTGGCATCGGCCTCGACGAATTTTTCGAATTCCGGCTGGTCCATATAGGCGGACGGGCTACCGGCCTTGACAAACACCGAGGTCACCTGCGGGTTCGCCATGACCTCGCGCATGGCATCGCGCAGCCGCGCGATCACCGGCGCGGGTGTTCCTTTGGGAGCGAACAGCCCGGCCCAGATGTAGTATTCGACGTCGCGATAGCCGAGCTCGATCAGGGTCGGGATGCCGGCAAGCTCCGGCGTGGGCTTGCCGCCCCAATGCGCCAGCAGCCGGACGCGGCCGTCCCGCGCATGAGGGTTGATCACGCCTGGCGCCTGCGCCGTGATGTCGACCTGTGCGCCGATGAACGCGGTGAGCGCCGGGCCGCCACCGCGGTATGGCACATGCAGGAGCTTGATGCCGGCGGCCTGCTGGAACATCTCGAAGGGAACGTGAGAGGCGCCGTAGTTGCCGGACGAGCTGAACGAAATCGCGCTGGGACGCTTCTTGGCGTCGGCAACCAGATCGGCGATGGATTTGTAGGGCGAGTCGCTTCGGACCCCCAGCACGCCCGGATCGGCCAGCACACGTGCGATCGGAATGAGATGGTCGAGCTCATAGGACGGCTTGCGGTCGTAGAGCCGCTCGGCTTCCGGCAGGAACACCATCGACGACAGCGCCATCAGGAGCGTATGGCCGTCCGGCTCCGCGCGCGCCACCGCGGCGTTGCCCAGCATACCGCCCGCGCCCGAGCGATTATCCACGACGACCGAGCGGCCGAGGATCTTCTCAAGCGCCGCCGCGACCGGCCGCGCCGCGAGGTCGGCCTGCCCGCCGGGCGGGAACGCCACGACCATTGTAATGTTGCGCGACGGCCAGTTCTGCGCGAACGAAGCGGTTGACGACGCGAGCGCGACCAACAGTGCAGCAGCCGCGCCATGAAGCAGTTTGCAGCAATCCATGACGATCTCCTTTGAGGGTCTCTTCCCACGTCCAGCCGATGGCTTTATCCCCGGCCTTTATTCGGCCGCGACACGCTTTGCCGCTTCCGTCGCCTCAGCGACCGGATTGCGCAGCACGCCGATCTTCTCGACCTCGCATTCGACGATGTCGCCCGGCAGGCAATAGCGCGTGGCGGCAACGAGGCCGGGCTGGTGCACGCCCTTGCCGCCGAGTTCCTTGTCCGACGACCACGCGGTACCGGCCGGCGTTCCGGTGATGATGACCATGCCGGGCTTTAGCGTGAAATTGCGCGAGAAGAAGTGGATCAGCTCGGCGCAGGTCCAGATCATATTCGCCGTGCTGCTCGATTGCCGCAGCTCGCCGTTGACGCGCGACTGGAGTTTCAGATTTTGCGGATCGCCGATCTCGTCAGCGGTCACGATACAGGGCCCGAGCGGCGCGCCGGAGTCGAACGCCTTGCCGCTGCCGAGTTCATACCACGTCATGCCTTCCGGTGTGCGGCGCACCTGGCGGTCGCGCGCGGTGACGTCGTT
>CAMDEB010000129.1 GCA_945893085.1 Rhodoplanes serenus
CACGGTTCTTTTCAACCAACAGGAAGGTGGGCGTGTAAATGACAGGGCTCTTCAGTGTAATGAGCAGGCGATCGTGGAGGTCGGCCATGCGAAGCGGCGCGCGCTTTCCCACTTCGGTCTTGCCGTAGATAGGCCCGATCTCGCGATCCCATACCGCGCACCACGGGCAGCCCGCCTGCCGGACCATGATCAGTTCGGCCGCGGGTGCCGACGAAATCGACAGCGCGGCCGCGGCCGCCAGAACCATCAAACGTCGCATGAAGCGCATCGGCAGCTTTTTCTCGGGTTGGCGATTTCCCTATAGCACACATTGCTATTTGAATGTGTTGCTGCAAATTCGATCGCACATTCGTCATTCAGCCAAACCGAAAGCTTAACAGCCGCTCGAATGAACGTTGCTCGATCAGCAAGCGGTGGAGATAGCCGCTGTCGTTCTGAGCGATCGCATCGCGCATCTGGCGCAGGCTGCCAAGCATGCCGTCGATCAGACGACGGAAGCTGGGATCGGATTTCCGGCTCGCCGCTGCCTCGCCATCGCAGCGCCGTACGGCGGTTTCCGTCTCGCCGGCCGCCTTCAAGATCGCCTCGCGAATTTCGGCATGTCCGAGATCGGGCGTTTTGACGCGATGCATGTCCAGGCGTTCGTAGGTCTGGCTCAGCTCGCCGATGCAGTCGGAGAACAGGCGGATGCCGACCGCATCGCGCCACTCCTTCAGCGGCCTTGTCGCGTTTTCGAGCTGCGCGAAGGCCTTGTCGGCATCGCCCTTTTCCAGCGCGCTCCGGCTGTCCTCGATATGCTCCTCGGCGTCGGCGATCGATCTCTGCAAGGAGCGTTCGGTCGCCCCGATCCCCCGCAGGTCGTTCCGCCAGCGTTCGACCAGGCGCTCCAGCTCGACGGCGGCGAGATCGGTGTTGTCGGTGCGCAGATAGCCGAGCGCAACGCGCCGGTGCGATTCAAATCCATCGAACAGCGTCCGCAGCGCCGGGGTAAACTCCTGCGCCGACGTTGCGCCCGCGGCCAGGACGACGATCGCAAGCGCCAGCCAGCGTGCAAGCATCCGGCCCTCTCCCAACCCCGTTCGATACACTATATGCTTGCGAGAATCGGAATTGTCAGGAGACGGCGATGCTGTCACGGCGTGGGTTCGTTGCGGGCTGCGCCTGCGGCCTGCTGGCCGCGCGCGCCGGCGCCGCACAGGCGGCGCCGATCCTGACCGACGACGGTCTCTATACCCAGTCCTGGTTCCTGCAAAGCTTCCTGGAGTTTGCCGACGATCTGCAGGGCGCGGCCGACAAGGGCAAGCGTTTTGCGATCATGTGGGAGCTCAAGGGCTGCCCGTATTGCAAGGAAACCCACCTGGTCAATTTCGCCAAGCCCGAGATCGAAAGCTTCATCAAGGAGCGCTTCGAGATCCTGCAGCTCAACATCATCGGTTCGCGCGAGATCACCGATTTCGACGGCGAGAAGCTGCCGGAGAAGGCCGTCGCGGCGAAGTACGGCGTTCGCTACACGCCGACCTTTCAGTTCTTTCCCGAGCGCGCCGCCGGACTAAGCGCCAAGAAGCCGCGGGATCGCGAGGTGACGCGCGTCCAGGGCTATGTCGAGCCGCAGCATTTCCTCGCGATGTTTCGCTTCGTCGCCGAGCGCGCCTACGAGAAGGGCACGTTGCGCGACTTCCTCAAGGGCAGCAGCTGATCCGGCTTAGCCCACCTTGAGGTAGCCGAATCCCTTGGCCTGCAATTCCGCGACGGTCGCTACGCCCGACGGAACGAACTTGAGAAACGCGTCCTTGCGGGTCTTGGCCGGATCGATGTTCAGCCGCTTGTAGGTGATCTGGCACAGATAGCCTTCGACGCCGTACTTGGTCAGGCCGACGAAACGCTTGTATAGCTCGGGATCGATCGTCTCCTTCTCCCAAGGCGTGCCGGCGCGATCCTCGAGAAAGAACTTCAGTCCGGCAGCGTGCGCGACCACAACCACCTTGAGCTTGAAGCTGTCGAAATCGTACGCGGAATAGTGGTTGAGAATATTCTGCAGCATCTGCGAGAAGCGTTGGTGATCGCCGAAATCGCAGTGGTAGAGACAGGCGATATCGGTGTCTTTCTTGAGCTTGCCGATATCGAGGACATCAGGATTGCCTCGCGCGGCGCTGGTCGCAGCGAGAACAGCGCCTGAAGCGGTCAACGCGCGGATCACATCGCGTCTGTTCGTCATCATGGCCTTCTCCTTTGGTTCACATCGGACGGCTATTGGTTGACCGGGCTATCCGGGCTCATCAGCAACGCGACGGCATCTTTGATCTGCTCGATGGTCAGCACCTTGTTGTTGCCGAGCCGCGGCATCAGCGAGCAAGGGTAGGATGCGTGCGGATTGTAGATCTTTTCGTAGGCCGCCTTGGTCTCCGCTTCGCCGAAATTGCGGATCTTGCCGTAGGCCAGCAGGCTTGGACCAATGGTGCCGTAGCTTACCTCGGTCTTGGTCAGTTGATGGCAGGCGTAGCAATTGCCGCCGTTTGGCCGATCGCGGGCCGGATAATCGGTGAAGCGCAGGCCGAAGCCAGACTGGGCCAGCGTCTCGCCCTTTTTCCAGTCGCCGACGAGCTTGCCGTCAGTGGGATATTGGATGGTGGCCTTTTCGCGCGCCATGATGGCGTCACCCACCGCCTTCGGCGGCAGATTGTCGTTCGCCACGCACTGCTTCATCGTCTCGTCGGGCGCCAAGCGCGGAGTCCAATCTGACGCTGCGGTCGGAAAGGTCGGAAACGCCGCTTGGATTGCGGCATCGACCTTTGCGGCATCGACCGTGGGCCGTTGCTGGGCCAGCGTGGCCGGCACGACTGCGATGACGGCCAAGAAACCAGTCAAGCCGAGGGCGATCGCGATCTTGTGCATGATGTTCCCCCTCAGCGCTTCAGAGCGGGGGCGTTGATTTCGCCGCCCTCTGCGGTTTTCGCCAGATACGCAATCAGCGCCACGCTCACATCGGAACCGAGTTCGAGTGGTGGCATTCGCATCTGCCAAAAACAATCGACCAGGCGATGCTGCATGGTCATCACGTGGGTGCTGGACACACGATACGCCGGCCATTCGCCGATGACCTTGCGGGCTTCTTCGGGGTTGGACAGGAACGGCAATCCCTGCAGCCTGATCCGCTTGCCGGTTTCCGCATGACAGGTGGTGCATGCAAAATCAAAAGGGCCGGAGCGCCGGTTGAACAGCGCCTGGCCGAGTGCGACCGTCTCGCGTTCCTTCGGTTGGTCGAGCTTGGCGGCGAATTTCATGCCGCTGGACTTGTTTGCGACGTACGTCGCCATCGCGCCCAACTCCTTGACCGGCTGGCCGCCACTGGGGTGCGGGCTCTTGATCAGGTCGGCGCGGTTGAAGCCCTGTAGCTTCTCCATGCACCAAAGAATGCGGGTCTCGACGTCCATCACCCGGTCGGCATCGGCGAAATAGCGCGGCAGTTCGGCGAAGGCGCCGTCGACCTTGCCCGGTCCCTTGCCGAGATCGCACTGCTCCAGCGAAACATTTTTCGGGCCGCGCGGCGTCGCCCATAGCGTCTCGCCGCGATCGACGTCGAGCAGCCCTGGATTGCTCCACGGGTCCGCCTTCAGCATCTGACGATAGCGTTCGATCGCCTTTTCGGTATCCAAATCTTGCGCCATCGCCACCGGCGATAACCCGATGACCAACAAGACCGCGACCAGCGTTCGCTTCAGCTCCATCGCGATGCCCTCCCATCGATTTGGATCAACACTACATCCATTTTTCTGAATGGAAAGAGATGTTTGCCGGGCGCGACAACGGCGCAGAAAACGCTGTGCCATTGCCATTGCAATTGATAGCACAATCGTCTAACAGTTAGGGATAAGTGAATATGTTTTGGCTGCCCATGCGCGTGCGCTTGGACCGCCTGCGTCGCGTTCATGACCGGATGCGGCGCGGCGTGTTATATAGACAACCCGGCTCGACAATGAGCGCGGCCGGTTGTGCTTGAGGAGGGAGACGCTCGATGACTTTGCTTTCCAATCGCCGGCAGGCCATGGCGATCGGCGCGGGCACTATTGTCGCGACGATCATCGGCCCGTCTATCGCCTTCGCGGCCAATGATTCCGACGATCTGATCAAGAAGTTCACGGGCGGCAAGACGGCGGCCGAAGGCCGCGTCAAGCTCGACCTGCCGGAGATCGCGGAAAACGGCAACACCGTGCCCATGACTGTGATGGTCGAAAGCCCGATGACCGAGCAGTCCTATGTCGCCGCGGTGCTGGTCATCGCTGATGGCAACCCGCGCGGCGGTGTGGCTACCTTCCATTTCTCGCCTGCGAGCGGCGTGGCGGAGGCCAACACCCGCATCCGTCTCGCCACCACGCAGAACATCATCGCTGTCGCGAAGATGAACGACGGCTCGTTTTTCACGGCCAGCAAGCAGGTCAAGGTCACGATCGGCGGCTGCGGCGGCTGAGGCAACATCGCCCAGCAGCCCACCGACACAAGACCTGCTCAAAGGAGACATTCGATGGCCGAAGCAGTCAAACCCCGCATCAAGCTCGACAAGAAGCAAGCGAAGAAAGGTGACCTCGTCGAGGTCAAGGCTCTCGTCTCGCACATCATGGAAAGCGGCCAGCGCAGGGACAGCGCCGGCAATACCATCCCGCGCAAGATCCTGAGCAAGTTCACTTGCACAGTAAACGGCAAGGAAGTGTTTTCCGCCGATTTCGAGCCGGCTGTTTCCGCCAATCCGTACATCCAGTTCAAGTTCCGGGCGCAGGAATCGGGCCCGGTGATCCTGACCTGGGTTGACGACGACGGCTCCAAGATCGTCGGCCAAGACAGCATCACGGTCACCTGACGCCACGGCATCTTGGGCTACTACCCGCGGGCAACGGAATGCCCGTGAGCGCATCGTCTTGGATTCGGAGCGCGCGATGATCTCCAGGCGTGATTTCGTTCAACTGGCGGCCGCGACTGCAGCTGTGTTGCCAGGAGGCTGGTCACGCGCCCTGGCACAGCAGCGGCTCACCCAGGCCGAGTTGCTGCGCTTCAATGCCGTCGGCAACGTCACCCTCGTTCACGTCAGCGACATTCACGGGCAATTGCTGCCGGTGCTGTTCCGCGAGCCTTCGATCAATCTCGGCGTCGGCGATGCCAAGGGCCAGGTTCCTCATCTGACCGGCCGCGCGCTGCTCGACCTCTATAAGATCCCCGAAGGCTCCGCGGCGGCGCATGCGCTGAGTTCGGAGAACTTCGCCGCCCTGGCCAAGAGCTATGGACGGATCGGCGGACTGGATCGCATCGCGACCATCGTCAAGGCAATCCGCGCCGAACGTGGCGACCGCGTCGTGATGCTAGACGGCGGCGACACCTGGCAGAACAGCTACACCGCGCTGCACAGCAAAGGCCAGGACATGGTCGATTGCATGGCGTTGCTCAAACCGGACGCCATGACCGGACATTGGGAGTTCACGCTCGGCGAGGCCCGCGTCAAGGAAATCGTCGAAAAGCTCGGCTTTCCGTTTCTGGCGCAGAATATCCGCGACACCGAGTGGAACGAGCCGGCGTTCAAGCCATCGACGATCATCGAGCGCGGCGGCGTCAAGGTGGGGATCATCGGCCAAGCCCTGCCTTACACCGCGATCGCCAATCCGCGCTGGATGATCCCGAACTGGTCGTTCGGCATTCGCGAGGACGATCTGCGAAAGCAGGTCGAACTGGTCCGCAAAGACGGCGCGCAACTGGTTGTGCTGCTGTCGCACAACGGCTTCGACGTCGACCGCAAGCTCGCCGGCCGCGTGCCGGGCATCGACGTCATCCTCACCGCGCACACCCACGATGCGCTGCCTGACGTGGTGAAGGTCGGCAAGACGCTGCTGGTGGCGTCCGGCAGCCACGGCAAGTTCGTCTCGCGCCTCGACCTCGACGTGCGCGATGGCGAGGTCAAGAATCATCGTTTCAAGCTTATTCCGGTGTTCGCCGACGCGATCGCGCCCGATGCCGAGATGGCGGCGAAAATACGCGCCGTGCGAGCCCCGCACGAAAAAATGCTCGGCGAAACCGTCGGTCGCACCGAAACGCTGCTCTACCGCCGGGGCAATTTCAACGGCACGCTCGACGACGTGATTTGCGACGCGCTGCTCGCCGAACGCGACGCCGAGATCGCGCTGTCGCCCGGCTTCCGCTGGGGCAATTCGCTGCTGCCGGGCCAGGACATCACCCGCGAGGACATCTACAACGCGACCGCGATCACCTATCCCGCGAGCTACCGCATGACGATGACGGGCGCGCGGCTGAAGGAGGTGCTCGAAGATGTCGCCGACAACCTGTTCAACCCCGATCCTTATTACCAGCAGGGCGGCGACATGGTCCGGATCGGCGGCGCGTCCTACACCATCGATGTCAGCAAGCCGGCGGGTGGCCGCATTTCCGACCTGACCTCGCGGACGAGCGGAAAGCCGCTCGAGCCCAACAAGGATTACGTCGTCGCCGGTTGGGCGAGCGTCAATGAAGGCACCGAAGGTCCGCCGATCTGGGATGTGGTGATGAATCACATCCAGAAGAAGCGCGTGGTGGCGCCGACGGAAGCCGGTCATGTGCGCGTCGTCGGGACTTGAACGAGACGGAGCCGCGGAGTCGTCATGGCTGAACAGAATTCCGGCAAGCCAAACGCAGCCTCGCGCCGCGCGTTCCTGCGAGCGGGCCTCGCCGCCGGCGGTGCGGCGCTCGGCGGCACGGCGTTGGGCGCGCCGCAGGGACCGGGCAATCCGGCCAATCAGCCGCCGAACGTCGCGGAATGGTCGAAGGTCATCGGCGACGGCGTTGCGGTGCGCGCCTATGGCAAGCCCTCGAAGCATGAGGCGCATGTGGTCCGGCGCGATGTCGAATGGCTGACCGCCTCGCGCGAAAGCTCGGTCAGCTTCACGCCGATCCACGCACTCGACGGCATCATCACGCCAAACGGGGTCTGCTTCGAACGGCATCATGCCGGCATCGCCGAGGTCGATCCGGTCGACTACCGGCTGATGCTCCACGGGCTGGTCGACAAACCGCTGATCTTCACGCTCGACGACCTCAAACGCATGCCGCGCGTCAATCGGGCGTACTTTTGCGAATGCGCGGCCAATTCCGGCATGGAATGGCGCGGCGCCCAGCTCAACGGCTGCCAATATACCCACGGCATGGTGCATTGCGTGATGTACACCGGCGTGCCGCTGAAGGTGCTGCTGCAGGAAGCCGGCCTCAAGCCCAATGCCAAGTGGCTCCTGCTGGAGGGCGGCGACGCCGCGGCGATGACGCGCTCGCTGCCGCTGCAGAAGGCGCTCGACGACGCGCTGGTCGCCTATCGCATGAACGGCGAGATGCTGCGGCCGGAGAACGGCTATCCGGCGCGCATCGTGCTGCCCGGCTGGGAAGCCAACATGTGGATCAAGTGGCTGCGGCGGATCGAGGTTGGCGACCAGCCCTGGCACCACCGCGAGGAGACCTCGAAATACACCGACCTTTTGGAGAGCGGCAAGGCGCGCCGCTTCACCTACATCATGGATGCGAAATCCGTGATCACCAGTCCCAGTCCGCAGGCGCCGTTCAGCCATAAATCCGGCTTCACCGTGCTGTCGGGGCTCGCCTGGTCGGGTCGCGGCAAGATCGCGCGCGTGGATGTCTCGCTCGACGGCGGGCGCAACTGGCGCACCGCGAAGCTCGACGGTCCGGTCTGGGACAAGGCGCTGACGCGCTTCTACTATGAATTCGACTGGGACGGCCGCGAGTTGCTGGTGCAATCGCGCGCGATGGACGAGACCGGCTACGTCCAGCCCACCAAGAGCGAGCTGCGAAAAGTTCGCGGCGTCAACTCGATCTACCACAACAACGGCATCCAGACGTGGCACGTCCGCAAGAGCGGCGAGGTTGAGAATGTCGAGGTTTCTTAAGCTCGCCGCGCTGGGGATGTGTGCCCTGCTGGCGGGCGGCTTGTTGGCGGGTTCTTTGGCGATCGACCCGATCGCAGCGGCGCCCAAGGGAGTCTCCGCGCACAAGCAGGCCACCGGTGAAAAACGTCTCAACATCGGCCGCGCCGCGACGCTGGCGGAAATCGCCGGCTGGGACATCGATATCCGTCCCGACGGCCACGGTCTGCCGCCCGGCAAAGGCACGGTGAAGGCGGGCGAGCCGCTCTACATGGCGGAATGCGCGGCCTGCCATGGTGAGTTCGGCGAAAGCGCGGGCCGCTGGCCGATCCTGAGCGGCGGCGGCGGCACGCTCGCAAGCCACGATCCGGTGAAGTCGATCGGCTCGTACTGGCCCTATGTCTCGACGGTGATGGACTATATCCGCCGCTCGATGCCGTTCGGCAACGCGCAGTCGCTGACCAACGACGAGCTCTACGCCATCACGGCCTACGTGCTCTATCTTAACGACATCGTAAAAACGGAAGATTTCGAGCTGAACGACAAGAATTTTGCAACGATCAAGCTTCCCAACGAATCCAATTTCTTCGATGATGACCGTGAAAAGTCCGAGAAGGCGTTCTGGCGCAAGCAGCCGTGCATGGCGAACTGCGCGCCGGGCGAAGCCAAGGTCACCGGCCGGGCGCGCGCGATCGACGTGACGCCGGAGAGCGCCAAGGGACCGAAAGCCGAATAGCGATCAACCAAGCGAAAGACCCATGCCGATCCATCTGCATCGACGTCATCTGCTCGCCGGCACCGGCGCGGTGTTGTCCGCGCTGGCCTTGCCGCATCCTGCGCGCGCGGCGATCGCGCCGTTCCGCCGCAGGCTCGGTGCGATCGAGCTGACGGTGATCAGCGACGGCGTGCTCAACGCGCCGATGTCGTTTGCCTTGCCGGAAACGCCGGCCGCGGACGCCATTGCGCTGTTCGCCGCGCACGGGCATCCGCCGGAATGGCCGCAGCCCCAGACCAACGTCTCGCTGATCAAGATCGGCAACGAACTGGTGCTGATCGATGCCGGCTCGGGTTCGAACTTCCAGCCGACGGCGGGCAAGCTCGCGGAGAACATGGAGGCGGCCGGGATCGACCCTGCAACCATCACCAAGGTCGTGTTCTCCCACTGCCATCCCGATCATCTCTGGGGCGCGATCGACGAATTCAATGACGAACGCTTTGCGAAGGCGAGCTACGTGGTGCCGGCGCTGGAGTGGGACTTCTGGCTCAACCCGAACACGCCGGACAGCCTGCCGGAAGCGTTCAAGGGTGCGGCCCTCGGCAATGCGCGCATCCTCAAGCGGCTCGAAGCCAAGGTCGAACGCCGCAACGCCAACGATGCAGTCGCGCCGGGCCTGTCATACGTAGAGACCTTCGGCCACACCCCAGGTCACATGGCGGTGCTGGTCGAGAGCGAAGGCCAGCACCTCATGATCGGCGGCGACGTGCTGACCCATGGCGTGGTCTCGTTCGCGCGGCCGGAGTGGCGCACCGGCGCTGATCACGACAAGGATCGCGGCATCGCGACCCGCAGGCGCCTGCTCGACCGGCTGGCGACCGACAAGCATGCGCTGGTTGGATTCCACCTGCCTTGGCCGGGGCATGGCATGGTGGAGCGCAGCGGCACGGCATTCCGCTTCGTGCCGCTCTGACGCGCGGCCGTCGGGCCAGACGCCGTTCTAATTCGTCGCACCCCGTCGCAGCGATCCGAAATTGACAAAGCTCCGCAACCCGGCGAACGATATGACCGGCGGCACGGGCTGAAAAACACAACACGGCCGACGCCAGAGCGAGGAATCGACATGCAAGTGCTTCGACGCGCGAACTTGATCGTGGTCGCCGCCGCCGCGATCGTCGGCGCGGGCGCCCAAGCCTCCGCGCAGACGCCCGAGCAGTTCTACGCCGGCAAGACGATCGATCTCGTGATCGGGTACCCGCCGGCTGGCAGCAACGACGTCTATGCACGGGCGATCGCCCGTCATATCGGCAAGCACATCCCGGGCAACCCGACCGTCGTGCCGAAGAACATGCCCGGCGCGGGCAGCTTCCTCGCGCTGGGGCACGTCTTCAATGTCGCGCCGAAGGACGGCACCGTCATCGGCATCGGCGCTCCGACCTCGGCGCTCGACGAGAAGCTCGGGACGCAGGGCGTGCGGTTCAAGACCGCCGAGCTGAACTGGATCGGCCGCGTCGATTCCCTGGTCAACATGGTGTTCCTCTGGAAGAACTCGCCGGTGAAAACGTTTGCCGACGCCCAGAAGATCGAATCCAAACTTGCGGGAACAGGAGTCGGCTCGACCGTCTCGGTCTATCCCATCGTCACCAACAACGTGCTGGGAACGAAGTTCAAGCTGATCATGGGCTACAAGGGCTCGAACGAGGCCCAGCTCGCGGTCGAGCGCGGCGAGGTCGAGGGCCACTCGACGTCCTGGACGGCGGTGAAGGTGGCGCACCCGGACTGGTACCCGGACAAGATTAATATCATCGTCCAGTACGCGCTGAAGAAGCATCCGGAACTGCCGAATGTTCCGACCGTCATCGAACTCGCCCGCAACGACGAGGAGCGGGCGATCCTCAGCGCGGTGATGAACGCGACCGAGGTCGGCACCGCGTTCTTCACGACACCCGGCGCTCCGGCCGACCGCGTGGTCGCGCTGCGCCGCGCGTTCGATGCCACGGTGAAGGACCCGGAGTTC
>CAMDEB010000130.1 GCA_945893085.1 Rhodoplanes serenus
GGGTGGACGTTGGCAAGCTCGAGCGCGACGCGGTTGGCGACCACCCACTTTTCGCTGCAGGTGTTGACGAACAGCAGATACTTCTGCCGGTTGTCGAAAAAGCGGAAGTTGCGCTGCGGATCGGGCGCGCCGTTGCTGGCAGCCGCGACCGGCGCAGGCGGCGCAACCGGCACCGGCGGCCGGTTGACTGCGGGCCGGTAGTCCTGGGTGCGGCCGATCACCGTCGGGCGCGCAGCCGGATTCTTGTTCGACGCCATGAAGGAGCGGATGCGGTCGAGCGTTTCGGTGGTGATGCGGCCGCCATGGCGCAGCCGGCTCGCGAGCTTGCCGTCATTGACGGCGCGTCGGCCGAATGTCGACTCCGCTAAACCGGTCTGGCGGCAGTAGTCGGAAATTTCGACCAGGAGTTCTTGGGCGTTCATGGCGCGGCCTTCGCGTTTCCCTCGTTCCGCGCACGCGGCTTTTCGCCGTCTCTCGTGAGGGCGCGGAACCCCGACGAAATCGAACCAATCCAGCCCCGAAGGGTCAACCACAAAATGGCCCACTGGCTGAGTGGGCTGATATATGGGCAAAATCCCACAGAAGAAATGAACCTGCAAAACGGGTATTTTGAATCTATTCAGGAATCCACATCGGGAAATGTGATACTCGGCCGTGTCTTGTGGGCATAATCCTACGGCTGCCCACTGCCATGGTGGACAAAACATTTGTTATTTCAGGGGCTTACAAGAGCTATTCGAATTCCAGGGCTTTGAGCACTGCGCTGCCGATGGCCGCCGTACCATCGCCGCCGCCGAATTCGAACGGCTTGATGCCGGTCGAATAGGCCGCATCGACCGCGCGCTCGATTCGCTGCGCGGCCTGCGCCGCCGGTTCGTGGTCGTGCTTGTCGGCGAGCCAATCGAGCATCAGCGCGGCGGAGAGGATCATCGCCGAAGGATTGGCCTTGCCCTGGCCCATGATGTCCGGCGCGGTGCCGTGGCAGGGCTGGAACACCGCGTGCTTGTCGCCGATGTCGGCCGAGGGCGCCATGCCCATGCCGCCAATCAGCCCGGCGGTGAGGTCGGAGAGGATGTCGCCGAACATGTTCTCCATCACCATGACGTCGAAATCCCACGGCCGCTTCACCAGCATGGCCGAGCAGGCGTCGACATAGAGCCGGTCGGTGGCGACGGCCGGGTAGCGCGCGGCGCAATCGTCGAACATCTGGCGGAAGAACGCGTAGGCCTTGAACACATTGGCCTTGTCGACGCAGGTGAGGCGGCCCTTGTTCGCGCCGCGCGATTTGCGGCGCTGCGCGTAGCGGAACGAGAAATCGAACAGCCGCTCCGAGGTCTTGCGGGTGATGACCAGGGTCTCGCGCGCCTCCTCATGGGTCACCACGCCCTTGCCCATGGAGGCGAACAGGCCTTCGGTGGATTCGCGGATCACGACGAGATCGATGCCGCGCTCGGCGGCGCCGACGATCGGCGACGGCACGCCGGGGATCAGCCGGCATGGCCGCACGCCGGCGTAGAGATCGAAAATGAAGCGCAGCTCGACCTGCGGCATGATCTCGGTGTTGTCGGGATAGCGCACCGATGGCAGACCGCAGGCGCCGAGCAGGATGGCGTCGGCCTCTTCGCACAGCTTCACGGTCGAGTCCGGCATCGATTTGCCGGTCTCCTTGTAATGGTTGGCGCTGGCCGGGGCGTCGGTGAAACGGAATTTCAGGTTCGGCGTCGTCGCCTCGATTTTCCGCAAGACTTCAAGGGCAGGGGCCATGACCTCGGGGCCGATGCCGTCACCGGCGAGGACGGCAATATGAAAAGCATCGTTGGCGAGCATCGATTTTTCTTTCGCGGAAAGTGTGGCCGAGGTCTTGCGCAGGAGGGGTCGACCCATGAATACCTTAACGGCGAAACCGCGCAAGCAATGGTGACCTCCCATGCCCCGCATCGCCGCCAATGTCGCCTACCTGTTCACCGAACGGCCGTTGCTCGAACGCTTCGGAGCGGCCGCCGCAGCCGGCTTCAAGGCGGTCGAGCTGCAATTCCCCTATGACCACGCGGCCTCGGCGGTGAAGGCCGAGCTTGCGAAGCATGGGCTGACGCAGCTTGGCCTCAACACCATCCAGGGCGGCGCCGGGGAGTTCGGGCTGGCAGCAGTGCCCGGCCGCGAACGGGACTGGGACGCGGCGTTCCGGCAGGCGCTCGATTACGCGGTGGCGATCGGCGGCAGCGCAATCCATTGCCTTGCCGGCAAGGTGCCGCCCGAGCAGCGCCCGGCGGCTGAAAGGGTGTTCGTTTCCAACCTGACGCGCGCCGCCGACCTCGCAAAGGAAAAGAACATCACCCTGCTGATCGAGCCGATCAACCCGCGCGACCGGCCGGATTATTTCCTCAACCGGGTCGAGCACGCCGCCGACATCGTCGCCAAGGTCGGACGGCCGAACGTGAAGATCCAATACGATTTCTATCACGTGCAGATCGTTGGCGGCGATCTCATCACCCGCTTCGAAAAGCATCAGCCGCTGATCGGCCACGTGCAGATCGCTGCGGTGCCATCGCGCCACGAGCCGGACGAGGGCGAGATCAATTATCCCGAGGTCTTCAAGGCGCTCGATCGGCTGGGCTGGTCGGGCTGGACCGCCTGCGAATACCGCCCGCGCGCGCGCACCGAGGACGGTCTCGGCTGGGCGCGGCCGTATGGCGTGGTGCCGAAGAGCGGCTAGTCCTCAGCTCTGCATCCCCCAGCGCTTCACCGTCACGTTCTCGATCGAGCGGAACACCACGCTCTCCACGAACAGCCCAATCAGGATCACGGTCAGCAGCCCCGCGAACACCGAGGGGATTTCGAGCTGGTTGCGGTTCTCGAAGATGAACCAGCCGAGCCCGCCGGAGCGCGAACTCGCGCCGAACACCAACTCGGCCGCGATCAGCGTGCGCCAGGCGAACGCCCAGCCGATCTTCAAGCCCGTAAGGATCGAGGGGAACGCCGCCGGCACCAGCAGCAGGATCACGTAGGACAGGCCGCGCAGTCCGACGTTCTGTCCGGCCATGCGCAGCGTCTGGCTGACCGAGGTGAAGCCCGAGTGGGTGTTGAGCGCGACCGCCCAAAGCACTGAATGGATGATGACGAAGATCAGACTCTGCGCGCCGAGCCCGAACCACAGGAGCGCCAGCGGCAGCAGCGCGATCGCCGGCAGCGGATTAAACATGGCGGTGAGAGTCGACAAGAGGTCCGTGCCGATGCGGGTCGACACCGCGACCGTGGTGAACACGGCGGCGAGCAGGAGGCCGATCGCATAACCCGCGGCCAGCACACGCATCGAATTGAGCGTGCGCTGGATCAACGGGCCGTCGACCGCGGCCTCCCAGAACGCCTGTAGCGTCTCGGTCAGGCTCGGGAACAGCAGCGAATTCCCAGCCCAGCGCGCATAGCCCTCCCAGGCGACGGCGAGTACGACCAGCACGAACAGCCGCCGCACCGCAGTGATGTTGGCCATCCGCTCGAACGGCGCCAGCGGGCGGGCGACGTCGCCAACCGTGCCCATGACGTCGAGCGTGATCCGGCGTTCGGGGCGGATCGGCGGCAGCGGGACGCTGCTAGTGGAAATGCGTTCAGCCATGTCCGGCCTCTGGTTTGTCGGTTTCGATCTTGTCGGTGAACAGCAGGTCGTGGATGTCGCGTTGCAGCTTGTCGAACGCCGGCGTGCCGACGTCGGCTGGACCGAGGTGGTTGGCGTTGAGCTCTGCCTTGACGCGGCCCGGGTGCGGCGACAGCACCAGGATGCGGCTGCCGATCAGCAGCGCCTCCTCGATCGAATGCGTGACGAAGATCACGGTGAAGCGGACCTCCTCCCATAGCGCGACCAGTTCCTCCTGCATCTTGCGGCGGGTCAGCGCGTCGAGCGCCGCGAACGGCTCGTCCATCAGCAGCACGGCGGGCTCCATGGCGAGCGCGCGGGCGATGGCGACGCGCTGCTTCATGCCGCCCGAGAGCATGTGCGGATGCGCGTCGGCGAAGCGCGTGAGGTTGACCTTGTCGAGCAGCGAACGGGCGTGCTCTTCGGCCTGCTTGCGCGGCATCCGGCGGTTGACCAGCAGGGGAAACGTCACGTTGCCGAGCACGGTGCGCCAGGGCAGCAGCTGGTCGAACTCCTGGAACACCATCATGCGGTCGGGGCCCGGCCGCTCGATGGTCTTTCCGGCGAGCGTGATCGAGCCGCCGACCGGCATCATGAAGCCGGCGATGGCCTTGAGCAGCGTGGTTTTGCCGCAGCCCGAGGGGCCGAGCAGCACATAGCGCTCGCCGGCATAGACCTCGAAGCTGACCTGCCAGGTCGCGGTCACCAGGTGCTGATCGGTCTTGTATTGCAGCGTAACGCCGTCGACGACGAGCAGCGGCGCGGCATTCTCCACGCTCGCCCGCTCCCTGGCGTCGGTTATCCCGGCTGCCGCCATTCGCATTCCCCCATTTCAGTGCGACTATCCCTTGTAGTAACGTGGGCTTCAAGGGAACCGAGGCTCGAAGGGCCGATAACGTCCCAGGGAGAGAAACACCATGCTTCGCAAACTTGCCGTCGTCACTGCGCTCGTGTCGGTCCTCTCATCGGTTTTCTTGGCGCCGCAAGACGCTCGTGCCGAGGCGAATACGCTGCGCGTCGCCAAGCAGTTCGGCGTCGCCTACATGCAGTTCATGGTCATGGAAGACCAGAAGATGATCGAGAAGCACGCCAAGGCGGCGGGGCTTGGCGACATCACGGTGGAGTTCAACCAGTTCCGCTCGAGCGACGTCATGAATGACGCGCTGATCTCCGGCAGCGTCGACTTCGTCAGCCTCGGCATCCCCGGCATCATCACCATCTATTCCAAGACCAAGGGCACGCCGATCGAGGTCAAGGCGTCGACCGGCCTGAACGTCTCGCCGCTGATGCTGATGGTGCGCGACGCCTCGATCAAGTCGCTGAAGGATTTCAAGGACGGCCAGAAGATCGCCCTGCCGGCGGTGAAGGTGTCGATGCAGGCGATCATGCTGCAGATGGCCGCCGCCAAGGAGTTCGGCGATGCCAAGTTCGGCGCGCTCGATCATCTCACCGTGTCGATGGCGCATCCCGACGCCACGGCGGCCATGCTTGGCGGTCAGAGCGAGATCGTCGCCAACTTCTCCTCGGCGCCGTTCCAGTACCGGCAGATGAAGAACCCCAACATCCGGCGGATCCTCACCAGCACCGATCTGTTCACCGAGGGCCTGTCGTTCAACGTGCTGGCGACCACGGCGAAATTCCGCCGCGACAACCCGAAGCTCTACGGCGCGTTCCACGCCGCGCTGAAGGAGGCGACGGACTTCATCAACAAGGACAAGAAGCGCGCGGCCGAGATCTATATCAGCATCACCAAGGACCGCACCCCGGTCGCCGATCTGCTGGAGATTCTCGCCGACCCGGCGATCGCCTACACCACCAAGGTCGGCGGCATCGGGCCGTTCGTCAGCCACATGACCAAGACCGGCCAGTTGAAGACCCCGCCGGCGGACTGGAAGGACATGTTCTTCCCGGAGGCCCTGGCCGGGGCCGGCGGCTGAGCGCAAGGGCTGAGCACAAGCCGGGATAGCGTTGATAAATAGCGGGTTTTCGTTTGCGCAGGGGCTTGCGGTTGCTAACCTGCGCCGATGTGGAGTCGCCGCCGCAAGGCCGAGAACGCCGAGCCGCCTGCTCCGGGCGCCGAGCGCCTCAAGGAGGCCGTCCGCCAAACCCGCATCGAGATGGCGGAGCGGACCAGCGTGGTCGTCGAGCTGCGCGACGCAGAGCTCGCCCGCCTCGAGCTGCTCAACGATGCGCTCGACCCGCTGTTCAACGAGATCCCGCCCGGGGTCGAGCTGATCGACCGCGGCATCAGCCGGGGTGACCCGCCGCGGCTCTGGATCGACGTCATCGCCCACGTCGTGATGGGGCGGGACAAGCGGCAGTATCGCTTCGTCCAGGACACCCGCAACGGCCGCCTGGTGCTGGCGGAGTCATCCGACATTGACGAGATGGTCGAGGCGATCACCCACTACGTCGCCAGCCGTTTGATCGAGCGCGAGCGCGCTCTGGCCGACGATGCCGGTCCGCTGAGCGGCGGCCTGCGGCGCAATGCGCGGACGGCGTGGCGCCGTCACCGCTGGCGCATGCTGCGGGCGTTCCTGTTCGGCCTGGTCATGGGCTGCGTCGCGCTGTTCGCGGCGCTGTGGATCGTGGCGTCGCGGTTGCACTAGCCGGTCAATTCAGCCCGCATCAGCTCGCCGATCGCTCCGCCGTCACGGCCATAGCCGCGCGTGATCGCGGTACAGCGCCAATTGCCCGGCTCGCCATCGAATTCGTAGAGATTGTAGGCGGCGGGATCCTCGCGATGCCCGGGCGCGCCGGAGGCCGACGGCACCCCGACGCACGGAATGGCGTAGCGCGGTCCAGACAGCCAGACGAGCGACGATTCGTGGTGATGCCCATGCAGCACCAATTCAGCCCCGTGCTTGCGCAGCACCTCGCGGAGCGCTGCGGCGTCGACCAGCCTGCGGAAATGGTGCGCATTCTCCACCGGCGGATGATGGATCAGCACCACGCGGAACAGTTTGTCCTCCGCAAGCTCGACCAGGACATCGGCAAGATGCGCGAGTTGGTCGTCGCCCAGCCGTCCGGTGGCCGACAGCGGCAGCGTCGGCTGCGAGGTCGAGAGCCCGACCAACGCCATCGGTCCGCGCCGCCGCACGAAGGGAAACGACTCGCCGCGATCGCCGCGCATGGTGTCGGCGAAGGCGCGAGGCGCATGCTCTCTCGCCGCGCGCACGTAGGAATCGTGATTGCCGGGCACGAAGGTGACGTCGGTCGGCGCTCCCAGCGCGTCGAGCCAGGCGCGAGCCGGCGCAAATTCGGCGGTGAGCGACAGGTTGACCAGATCGCCGGTGACCGCGATGTGATCGGGCGCCTGCGCCTTGAGATCGGCGACGATCGACGCCAGCACCTCGGGGCGGTGGATCGCGCGCCGTTTGCGCAGCCAGTTGAGATAGCCGAGCCCGCGCTTGCCGGCGAGTTCGGCAAGCTTCGGTCTGGGCAGCGGCGCGAGATGCGGATCGGACAGATGGGCCAATACGAACATCGTCGAATCCCGCGCCATCGCCCGACTATCCAGGCGATGGCGGCATAAGCCCGAACATCAAGAACTGCCGATCAGTATTCCGGCGAGAAAGACGAGCGTGCCGCCGACCACGATCTGAAACGCGGCGGAGAGGAACGGCGTATCCATATAACGATAGCGGATCCAAGAGATCGCGAGCAATTCGACAGCCACGACTGCGACGGCAATCACCGTGGCGATCCAGAAATCCGGGATGAGATACGGCAGCGTATGACCGACGCCGCCGATCGTGGTCATCACGCCGCACACCGTGCCGCGCAACCACGGTGTGCCGCGGCCGGTGAGGGAGCCATCGTCCGACGCCGCCTCGGCGAAGCCCATGGAGATGCCGGCGCCAACCGAGGCGGCCATGCCGACCAGGAACGTTTCCCAGGTGCTGTGGGTGGCGAACGCGGCGGCGAACAGCGGCGCCAGCGTCGAGACCGAGCCGTCCATCAGCCCGGCGAGGCCGGGCTGCACGTACTGCAGCAGGAACATGCGCCGCGCGGTTTCGTCTTCCTTGGCCCGCGTGCTCTTGGTCAGAATCTGGTCGGTCAGGTTTTGGGCGAGGCTCTCGTGATCGTCCTCGGCTTCGGCAAGCTCGATCAGCAGTTGACGCGTCGAGGCGTCGCGCGTGGTTTCAGCGGCCTTGCGGTAGAACCGCGCGGCTTCGTATTCCATTGCCTCGGCGTATTTGCGCACCTCGTCGAGCGCCAGCGGCGGCTGCAGCCACAGCGCCGGCTTCTGAACGAAACCCTTCACGTCCTGGCGGCGGATCAGCGGCAGGTATTCGCCGAACTTGGTTCGGTAGAGGTCGAACAGCATGGTGCGGTGGCGGACCTCTTCGTCGGCCATCTCATCGAACACCTTGGCGGAGGCGGGAAAGGCGCCGCGCAGACCCTCGGCGAATCCGCGGTAGATGCGGCTATCCTCTTCCTCGTTGGATATGGCGAGCGCCAGGATTTCTTGTTCGGTAAGGTCGGCAAAGCGCTTCACATGAGCCTCGTGGAATGGCTTGTTTCGTCAGGCGGGGACTGGCTTCTCTATATTGGAGATATTCTAAGGAAGGAAGGGCCGGAATCCTGCGCAGTTAGCGGGGCGTGGCGGCGGGAGGCTTTATGGCGGCAGATTGGCGTCGCGCGATTCCGATCAACCGGCTGATGCACTTCTATTGGCGGTTCGCGCGCGGGCTGACGGTGGGCGTGCGCGGCATGGTGCTGGATGACGAGGGTCGCGTGTTCCTGATCAAGCACAGCTACACCAACGGCTGGCACATGCCGGGCGGCGGGGTGGAGGCCGGCGAGACGCTGCTTGAAGCGTTGGCGCGCGAGCTGCGCGAGGAAGGCAATATCGAGATCACCGAGCCGCCGCTGCTGCACGGCGTGTTCTTCCATCCGCTGTATTCCGTTCGCGATCATATCGCGGTCTATGTCGTGCGCGCGTTCCGTCAGGATGCGCAGCCGGTGCCGGACCGCGAGATCGTCGAGCACGGCTTCTTTCCCGTCGATGCGCTGCCCGAGGGCACCACCATCGGCACCCGTGCGCGAATCCAGGAGGTGCTGCGCGGCGCTCCACCGATGGAGCGCTGGTGAGACGATCTAGCTGACGAACCGGTCGCGATCGTGCGGCGCGGTGAAATCCAGCACCGGCCCGATCGGCACGATGCCGGTGGGATTCACGCGCCGCTGGGTGCCGTAATAGTGCCGCTTGATGTGGTCGAGGTTCACCGTGTCGGCGACGCCGGGCACCTGGTAGAGGTCGCGCACATAGTCGGACAGGTTCTCGTAGTCGACGATGCGGCGCAGGTTGCACTTGAAGTGGCTAAAATAGACAGCATCGAAGCGAACGAGCGTTGGGAACAGCCGCCAATCGGCTTCGGTCTGGCGGGGGCCGGCCAGATAGCACTGCTTCGATAACCGCCGCTCCAGTTCATCGAGCGTTGCGAACACGCCGCGCGCCGCCTCTTCGTAAGCGTCCTGCGCGACGGCGAAGCCCGCGCGATAGACGCCGTTGTTCACCGTCGCATAGATCGTGTCGTTGAGCTGATCGATCTGCGCGCGATAGGCCGGCGGATAATAGTCGGTCTTCGCCTCGATGAAAGCGTCGAACGCCGAGTTGAGCATGCGGATGATCTCGGACGACTCGTTGTTGACGATCGTCGCGCGCTTCTTGTCCCACAGCACCGGGACGCTGACGCGCCCTGTGTAGCGCGAATCGGCCATCAGGTAGACCTCGGCGAGCTTGTGCTTGCCGTTGACGGAATCGCCGGTCGAGCCGGTGCTCTGATCGAAGGTCCAGCCTTCGCTCATATCGCCGTAGGACACGATCGACATCGAGATCGTGCCTTCAAGCTGCTTCAGCCGACGGAAGATGACGGTGCGGTGCGCCCAGGGACAGGCGAGCGAGACATACAGGTGGTAGCGGCCGGGCTCGGCGGCGAAGCCGCCCTCGCCGGAGGGGCCGGGACTGCCGTCGGGTGTGATCCAGTTGCGATAGAGCGTGCTTGGGCGCACGAAACGGCCGTCCTGGAACCGCTTCTTGTCGTGGCTGTCGTCCTGCCACACGCCGTCGACCAGAAGGCCCATCAGATTCTCCGTCCGTTTGCCGTAATGTAGTGAGCGGACCGGTGCCGTGACAGGCAATGGACCTCCGACCGCCTAAATGCTAAGCGGCCCGCACTGCGGGGTTTAGGGGCAATGACCGATCTGACGATCCTGCCGGAGGCGGCCGAAGATGCCGTGGCGATCGAGCGCCTGCACGAACGCACGTTCGGGCCGGGGCGCTATGCGCGCACCGCCTACCGCATCCGCGAGGAGGTTGCGCACAGCCTCGAGCTGTCGTTCACCGCGCGCATCGGCACGCTGCTGGTCGGCTCGGTGCGGCTGTCGCCGATCCGCATCGGCCAGACCGCGGCGCTGTTGCTCGGCCCGCTCACGGTCGAGCCGCCGTTCCGTGAGCGCGGCATCGGCCAGGCGCTGATGGAGCGGGCGCTGGCGGAAGCGGGCTTGCGCGGCCACCGCCTGGTGCTGCTGGTCGGTGACGAGCCCTACTACGGCAAGGTGGGATTCAAGAAAATTCCCAAGGGCCAGGTCACCATGTCCGGACCGGTCGATCCGGCGCGCTTGCTGGTGGCCGAGCTTGCCGCGGGCGCTTTCCAAGGCGTGTCGGGAGCGATCCAGCCGGCCTTTTGACGCGCGGCGAGGTTATCGGCCTTCTCTAGCCCACGTCGCCGCGAGGCTGCCGACCAGCAGCAGCAGTCCGAGCAATCCGGCGAACACCGGCAGCGCGCCGATGCCGCGCACGACGCTCGCCTCGCGCATCTTCAGTCCGAGCCAGTCCTCGCCCCGATAGGTGTCGCTCGATCGCATGGCGACGATGCGCGGCAGCGTCACGCCGGTGGTTTCGGTTAGGCGACGCGCGTCGCCGCCGGTGGCGCCGACCAGCGGCAGCAGCACGTCGGTGGTCGA
>CAMDEB010000131.1 GCA_945893085.1 Rhodoplanes serenus
AGCACACCGAGCTGATCGAGAGCGTGCCGGCGATCGAGGTCCGCCGCGCCGTGTCGCCGGGACAATTCATTTCCTACGCCGGCTCCGACATGGCGCGCGGCGAGACGCTGCTGCGCCGCGGCCAGAGCATCGGATCGCGCGAGATCGGCATGCTGGCCGCCTGCGGACTTTCGGAGATCGACGTGGTGCGGCGGCCGAAGGTCGCCGTGCTCTCGACCGGCGACGAGCTGGTCGCGCTCGGCGGCAACCTGCGGCCGGGCGGCGTCTACGACAGCAACGGCGCGATCCTCGCGGCCGCGGTGGCGGAGGCCGGCGGCGAGCCGGTGCCGTTCGGCGCGTTTCCCGACGATGCAGCCGCGCTGGAAAAAGCCGTGCGGCGCGCGCTGGCCGAATGCGACATGGTCGTGCTCTCGGGCGGAACCTCCAAAGGCGCCGGCGACCTCTCGCATCGCGTGGTATCGAAGCTCGGCGCGCCCGGCATCCTGGTGCACGGCGTGGCGCTCAAACCGGGCAAGCCGCTCTGTCTCGCCGTCGCCCAAGGCAAGCCGATCGCGGTGCTGCCGGGCTTCCCGACCTCGGCGATCTTCACGTTCCACGCCTTCGTCGCGCCGGTGATCCGCGCCCGCGCCGGCCGCCCGCCGGAGGCCGCACAGACCGTCGACGCCAAGGTGCCGATGCGCATTGCCTCCGAGATGGGGCGCAAGGAGTTCGTGCTGGTCTCGCTGGTCGAAGGGAGCGACGGCCCGATCGTATTCCCGACCGCCAAGGGCTCCGGCGCGGTGACGAGCTTCTCGCAGGCCGACGGGTTCATCGAGATCGACGCGCTAGCGTCGTCGCTCGACGCCAATACGCAGGCCAAGGTGACGCTGATCGGCAGCGCCGCGCACGCACCTGACGTCATCATCATGGGCAGCCATGACGTCGCGCTCGACGTCGTGGTCGGCGCACTCGCCGAACGCGGATTTTCCGCGCGCACCATCGCCATCGGCAGCCTCGGCGGCGTGGCAGCGGCGCAGCGCGGCGAATGCGATCTCGCGCCGGTGCACCTGATCGATCCTGAGAGCGGCACCTATAATAAGCATCTGCTCGAGCCAGGCCTGTTGCTCATCCGCGGCTGGCAGCGCATGCAGGGCGTGCTGTTCCGGCCGGGCGACAAGCGCTTCGAAGGCCGCGGCGCCGAGCAGGCGGTGCAGTCGGTGCTCGCCGATCCTTCAAGCCTGATGGTCAACCGCAACGCCGGCGCCGGCACCCGCGTGCTGATCGACAAGCTGCTCGCAGGCAGCAGGCCGCCCGGCTACGCCAACCAGCCGCGCTCGCACAACGCCGTCGCCGCGGCGATCGCGCAGGCCCGCGCCGACTGGGGCGTGGCGATCGAGCCGGTGGCGCGGCTCTACGGTCTTGGCTTCCTGCCGCTGGCGCCGGAGCACTACGACTTCCTGCTGGTCGAGAGCCGGCGCGAGCGTCCTGCGGTGCAGGCATTCCTCGCGGCGCTGCGCGACGAGCGAACCCGAGAGCGGATCAAAGCGTTGGGTATGCAACCGGCGGATGACTAGGCTCGCACTCATATTGCTCTTGGCGCTTCTGGTCAGTCCCGCGCAGGCGCAGTTGCGCGGCCACGGCGGGCCGGTGCGCGCGCTGGCGATCTCGCCCGATGGCGCGACCGCGATCTCCGGCAGCTTCGACACCTCCGCGATCCTGTGGTCGCTGTCGCGCAATTCCGCCGAGCAGGTGCTGCGCTTCCACGAGAGCGCGGTGAATGCGGTGGTGATGCTTCCGGACGGGCGGATCGCCACCGGCGGCGAGGACGGGCGGATCGCGATCTGGCAACCGGGCCGCGCCGAGCCGGTGCGTACCTTCACCGGCCACACCGCGCCGATCGTCGGGCTCGCGGTGTCGCCCGACGGCAAGCGGCTGGCCTCGGCGTCGTGGGACCGCACCGCACGGGTGTGGCCGATCGACGGCGGCGAACCGTTGGTGCTGGAAGGCCATCAGCAGAACGTCAACGGCGTGGCGTTCTCGCCCGACGGCAAAAATCTGGTGAGCGTGAGCCACGATCCGCAAGTCCGCATCTGGCCGCTCGGCGGCGGCCAGACCACGATCGTCACGCTGCCGACGCCGCTCAATTCGGTGGCGGTGGCGCCCGACGGCGAGATCATCGCCGGCGGCGCGGACGGTCGAGTGTTCATCCTGTCGCCCGCGGGCGAATTGCGCGGCGAGGTCGCGGCCAGCGAGACGCCGATCATCTCGGTCGCGGTGTCGAAAGACGGTGCCCTGATCGCGGCCGCCGGCATCCGCGGCTCGGTCGCCATCATCGAGCGCAAGACGCGCACGCTCGCACGCACGCTGGTCGGGCCCGGCCTGCCGGTGTGGTCGGTCGCCTTCCTGCCCGACAATCGCACCCTGCTCACCGGCGGCGCCGACCGCATGGTGCGGCGCTGGAACGCGACGACCGGCGATCACATCGGCTCGGTCGCGCTCGCCGGCGCCGACGATCCGCTCGCGGCCTATGCCGGCGACCGCGGCGCCGAGGTCTATCGGGCCTGCGTCGCCTGCCACACGCTGACGCCCGACGAGGGCAATCGCGCCGGACCGACGCTGCACGGCATCTTCGGACGCAGGATCGCGACGCTGCCGGGCTACAATTTCTCCGAACCGCTGAAGAAGATGAGCATCGTCTGGACGCCGGAGACGGTGTCGAAGCTGTTCGAGGTCGGCCCGATGGCCTACACGCCCGGCACCAAGATGCCGGAGCAGACCATCGGCTCGGCCGAGGACCGCGACGCGCTGGTGAGGTTTTTGGAGAAGGCGACGAAGTAACTGAGATGATTTTGCGTTAAGCACTCCGTCATGCCCGGCCTTGTGCCGGGCATCCACGTCTTGGCTACAAAGTAAGGCGTGGATGGCCGGGACGAGCCCGGCCATGACGACTGAAAGGCCTGCGCGCTTCAGCCCTCGCCGCCGCGCTCGTGCTCCTGCTTCAGCCTTTCCCGCTCGCGCAGATAATCGTCGGTGGTGCGCGGGTTCGGGCGCGGCGCGCCGTAGGGATCGAAGTCCGATTGGGTCATCGCCGTAACGCGGCAGTCCTCGCACATCTTGATGACGTCGAGACGCTGCGCCGAGTTCTTGAACATCCAGTGCTTGCCCTCGAGCTTGGCAATCACACGCTCGACGGTGCTTTTCACCCCGAACGGCTTGCCGCAGGAGATGCAGTCGAACGGCTCCTCCTGCTTGAGCACGCGGGCCGAGGCGGTCGCGGCGCGGAAATCGATCTGCGGATGCAGGCTGATGACCTTTTCCGGGCAGGTCGCCTTGCACAGCCCGCACTGCACGCAGGCGTCCTCGGCAAAGCGCAGCATCGGCCGGTCGGGATCGCCGAGCAGCGCACCGGTCGGGCACGCCGAAACGCAGGCGAGACAGAGCGTGCAGCCTTCGACGTTGATCTCGACCTTGCCGAACGGTGCATCTGACGGCAGCGCCACCACGTCGACCGGCGTCGGCGCCGCGCGATGCAGTTCGCGCAGAGCAAGCCGCAGCACGTCGCGCTTGGCGCCGACGGCAGCGAAGCTCGCCGGCCGCGGCGCGGGCTCCTGGATTGCGATCGCGCGAAGCGCACTGCCAAGCTGATCCGGATCGTCGGTCTCGATCGCCGCGACGCGACCCGGACCGAAACCCAGCCCCGCGAGGATCGGCTCCGCCAGCGCCATGGTCTTGCGCAATCCGGTCACGTCGTGGCGCGGCTTGCCCCGCAGCAGGAACCGCAAGGCGCTGGCGCCATAGGCAAACGCCGCCGCCACCGTTTCCAGCCCGGTCTGCGTCACCTCGTTGACCGCGAGCGGCAGCACGTTCGCCGGCAGCCCGTCGCCGTGGCGCGCCAGCGCGTCGATCAACTCCGTGCCGTGGGTTTCGTCGTGGATCAGAACGATCGGATGCTTGCCGCCCGCCTCACGATAAGTCGCGAGCAGCACCCGCAGCTTCCGCATCAGCGCGTCCGCCGGCGGCAGCGCGTAAGCGGCAGCGCCGGTCGGGCAGACCGCAGCGCACTGGCCGCAGCCGGCGCAGACCTGCGCGTCGATCGCGACATGATCGCCGGCCGGCACGATCGCGCCGGTCGGGCAGAGATCGAGACAGCGGTGGCAGCCGACGATCTGCGAGCGCGAATGCGCGCACAGCTCCTCGGTGAAGGTGATGTAGCGCGGCTTGTCGAAGGTGCCGACCAGATCGCGCGCCTTGAGCACCGCGCGCAGCATCGCGGCGGGATCGTTCGGATCGGCGCGCAGGTAGCCGTCGCGCAGATCGTCGGCGGGAAACAGCGGCGCGCCGCCGGACAGGTCGAGCACGATGTCGCAGCGCGACACTGCCTTGTCGCGGGCCATTCCGAACGTCAGCGCGCCGCGCGACGACGGCAGCGGCGCGGCGTAATCGTCGACCACCACTTCGAAGGCGCCGAGATGACCCTTGGCGGATTTGATCGTGCCCTTCACCACCGGGAACGCGCTGACGCGCGGCGGCGTGAGGCCGTCCGGCCGCGTGATCAGCACCGTGACGTCGAGATGATCCTGCAGCAGCTTCGCCGCTTCGATCGCGCGCTCGTCGCGGCCATAGACCAGCGCGACGCCCTCGCTCGACAGGCTGACGAAGGGAATTTCCGGCAGCGGCTCGGCGGCGGCCGCGAGCAGCGCCGCCATCTTCGGCCCGGCCTTGCCGGCGTCCTTCGACCAGCCGGCGGTCTCGCGCACATTGACGTATGTGATCGCCGCGCCGTCGCCGGCGAGCTCGGCGAACAGCGGCGCCTCCTGGGTGCAGCCGACGGTGATCGGCCCGCCGCCCTTCACCAGCGCGTTGAAGCGCTCGACCTCGGCGCGGCAGAGATAACGCCCGGTGACCACGTCCGCGCCGCGGCAGCCACGCGCCAGCGCGTCCGCGTCGAGCGGCATGGTATCTTCGCAAGAACACACCAGAATGGTGCGCTTTTCGGCCATTTTGTCCCCGGCTTGAGGCGCGCCCACCAACCCCCGCTGGTTGCGCCGCCGACTAGGTTATAATTATCCCAAGCTGAAAGTGCGAATCCGGAGCCTCATGCCGCACGAAACACGCCTCAGCACGCCGTTTGGGCCGGCGCTCGACCTGCCGCCGGGCTTCCGGCCGGTGATGCTGCGCGAGGTGGGCGACGCCTTCGAGCACGCCAAGGCCAATGCCGCCGAGCTCGGCGCCGGCGCGCTGGTGTTCGTCGGCCGCTTCGACCTCGCCGAGTTCGCGGTGGTGCTGGAGCCGGATGAGCCGCTGCGCACCGCGCGCCGCGCGTTTTACGCCGGCTGCGCCGCGCTCGCCGATGCGCTCGCGATCCACGCGCCGCCGGAGAAGCCGATCGAATTCGCCTGGCCGGACGCGATCATGGTTGATTTCGGTCTGGTCGGCGGCGCGCGTCTGGCGTGGCCGAAAGGGTCCGAGGATGACGTGCCGCCATGGCTGGTGTTCGGCGGCATGATCCGCACCGTGTCGATGGCCGACACCGAGCCGGGCCTGCGCCCACTTGCGGCAGCGCTGGAGGACGAAGGTTTCGACGGTCTCGGCGCCGGTCGCTTGGTGGAGAGCTTCTCGCGGCATTTTCTGCGCCTGCTCGACGCCTGGCAGGAGACCGGCTTCGCCGCGGTGGCGAAGGACTACTTGGCGCGAATGCCCGCCGAGAAAGGCGTGCGGCGCGACATCGACGACAACGGCGATCTGCTGGTCCGGCGCGTCGGCAAGGCCGCGGCCGAGCGGCAAGCTCTGGTGCCCGCGCTCGCCAAACCGTCGTGGCTCGATCCGGAAACCGGAACGCCGCGATGAAACTGCTCCGCACCATCCGGCTCGATCCCTCGGACACGTTCGTGTTCGAGAGCGCGGCCGAGCCGGGCGAGTGGGCGGTGTCCGGCTCGTTCGTATTCTGGAACGACGATCCGATGGCGCTCGAAGGCAAGACGCGCGCGGCGTTCCGTGGCGGCTTTCTCGGCGTTCAAACCCTCGGCTGGTCGACGCTGGTGCAGATCGTCGAGGCGAGCGAGGACGACCGCCTGGCCGCGATCGATATGCTGGCGAAACAGCTCATCGCCCGGTTCGGCGCGCCGAGCATTGCCGACGCGGTCGCGGCGGCCGAGGAGGAGTTCGCGTTCGCAGCCTCGCTGTGCACGCCGCCGGCCGACACGCTGATCGCCGTGCATCGCACCCATGAGGATGGCGAGATCCGCGAGGCGTTCCGCACGCTGCGCCCCAAGGACGGACCGAAGCCGCTGCGCGCCTTCGCCTTCCTCGAAGTCGAGGGCGAGGAGGAGTTGGAGGAGCACGTCGATCTGACGACGCTGGGCAAGAGCGAGACGTAGCCGTGGTACAATCCAGGCCATGACTTTCCAGACCATGACCCTTGCGATGAACCATACGCGGGCCAGACCATGAAAGACTTCTGGCTCTCCTGCGGCCACCACCTGCTCGACCGCGACGGCGGCGGCGGGCTGCTGGTCACCGACGAGTTCCTGAAAGTCTATCTGGCCCGGCCCGAGTTGGCGCCGCCGCCGGAAGCCTGCGTGGTCGAGCGCACGCTGCACGCCGCCTTGCTGGCCGATCCGCGCCGGTCGGTTTCATCAGCCGACATCGCGTCGATGGCGGACGCCGACGCGCGCGAGAACTGGGAGCTGATGATCGGCTTTCGCGACCATCTCGTCGCGCACAAGACGCTCGAAGCGGCCTACATCGACCTGGTGCAGCGGGGCGCGAAAATTCCGTCGCTGTTCGTCAACCAACTGGTCCACGTGATCCTGCGCAACGCGCTCGACGATTGCGAAGACGCCTATGTGCTGCGCGCAGCCGAGCTGTTCTTCCGCCCGCAACGCATGACGCTGCACGAGGGCTCGCTGGTCGCCGCCGACGAGGAAACCGTGGCCGGCACCGGCAACACGCCGGTGTCGCCGCTGGTTTCCATGCTCGGTCTGCCGGCGGCGGCCGAGATCGATGTCCTCAACGACGACAACGCCGAGCATTATTTCGAGCACAGCGACCAGTTCCACGTCGCGCTCGATCTTACCGCCGGACGGCGCGGGCTCACCGCGCTCGCCGAGGTGATCGCGCGCTGGATCAGGCATCTGCTGTCGATCGAGGTCGAGATCGAACCGTTCACCGAAGTGCGCGACGCCAACCTGACCTGGTATGTCGGCCTCGACGCCGACGGCACCAAGATCGGCGACGCGCTGTGGAACGGCGAACCACTCGACGAGGCTGCGCGCGCAAACGTGGTCGGGCTGTTTCAGCTCAGGTTCCGCGATCCCGAGATCGTCGACGACAAGGTCCAGGGCGAGCCGATCTACTTGATCCTGGCGATGGGGCCGGACAAGGTGCTGCGCATGAAGCCGCAGAACCTCGTCACCGGGCTGCCGATCAAGCAACGGGAGCGGGTCAGTTGAGCGCGCTGGTGAGCATCCCGGTCGGGGTTGTGGTGGAACGGCTCAAGGCCGCGAGCAAGTGGATCGATTTCACCTGGCGGCCGATCGCGGTGCTGCCGGGCGAGCCCGCGACCGCGCCGTGGACGATGCTGAGCGAGAATCCGGAGAGCACGACTTTCTATGTGGGCGCGGCACTGGTCGAACTGCACCCGGGCGAGACGGCGAACTACCGCGACAATCTCTCGACCGGCACGCCGATGCTGTGGGTGGTTTTGCGGCCGACCGGCGTCGAGCCGCCTTACGAGATCGTGTGCGTCACCGCCGACCCGTCCGAGGGCGAAGGCTATACCGCGGCCGGGCACGACATCGTCGAGCCGGTCGCCATGCCAGATCAGGTTTGGGACGCGGTTGACGCCTTCATCGCGCAGCACCACGTCGAGCGGGTGTTCTACAAGCGCAAGCGCGACCGGGTCGACCCGGAGGCGCTGGCGCCGCGCCGGGGTGGGACCGAGGATAGCGAATGAGCGAGCCGGACAACTTCCTGACGCGCTGGTCGCGCAAGAAGAGCGAGGCCGAGCAGGGACGCGAGCAGGCGCCAGCGGCTGACGCGACCGCGCCCGAGCAGGACCCGGCCGCGCGCAAGCCCGTGGAGGGGGCGGAAGACAAACCGCCGGCTTTTGACATCACGACGCTGCCGTCGCTCGAGTCGATCAACGCCGCGACCGACATCCGCCTCTTCCTGCAAGCCGGCGTCCCGACCGATCTCATGCGTGCGGCGCTTCGACGCGTCTGGACCAGCGATCCCACGATCAAAAACTTCATCGGCCTGGCGGAGAACTCGTGGGACTTCACCGCGCCCGGCGGTGTGCCCGGCTTCGGACCGCTGGAGATGACCGACGAGGTGCGCCGCATGGTGGCCGAGGTCACCAGCGATATCGGCAAGCGGTTCCAAGCCGAGGTGACGCAGCAGGCCCAAAACACATCGAATGCCGAGGATTTGCACGAGCACCAACCGCCCGCGGAGCAAGCAGTCGGCCAGGCTTCGGAAGATCAGCCCGAGCAAAAGGAACTACCCGCATCGGATGCCGAACCTGTTGTGCAACACAGCAAAGAGAATATTGCGTTGCAACATGAAGCCGACAGCGATCAATACACAGAATTGCCCACGCGCCGTGCCCACGGCCGCGCCCTGCCTGAATAGTTCTAAGGTCATAGCCTGCGACTATTGACCCTTTCCAAGGTAGGGGCGTACGTTTTCGAACGGTTCTTATCTGGTTCGGACTGCAACTTTTTTGGCAGGTTCGCCATCAACGCCATGCGCGACTCGGGCCTACAGGAAGCAATCCGCGCCGTCGGCGGCGTGAGTGAGCTCGCGCGGCGAATCGGAATCTCACAACCCTCCGTCTCAAACTGGGATCGCATCCCGGCCGAGCGCGTGCTCACGGTCGAGACCGCGACCGGCGTGAACCGCTCGGTCCTGCGTCCCGATCTGTTCGGCTCCTATGCCGCCGGCGACATCGACGAGGTCGATGCCGCGCGGGCGCAGGAGTATACGCTGCTCGCCGCGTTGCTGGCGCGCGCGCCCGATGCCGGCCTGCTGAAGCGGCTCGGCGAACTGCGCAGCGATCCGAGCCCGCTCGGCCTGGCGCATGCGGCGCTGGCGGAGGCGGCAGGCTCGATCGCCGTGGAGCGCGTCGAGCGCGAATTCTTCGACCTGTTCATCGGGCTCGGCCGCGGCGACCTGCTGCCGTACGGCTCTTACTATCTCACCGGTTTCCTGCACGAGCGTCCGCTGGCACGGCTGCGCGACGATCTGCACGCGCTCGGCATCGAACGCGCCGAGGGTCAGGTCGAGCCGGAGGATCACGCGGCGATCCTGTGCGAAGTCATGGCCGGGCTCACGTCGCGGCGCCTCGGCACGCCGGCCGGCGCCGACGAACGGATTTTCGAGAAGCATCTTTCGCCCTGGATCGGGCGCTTCTTCACCGATCTCGAGCGCGCCGAAGCGGCGAACTTCTACCGCCACGTCGGCACACTTGGACGCGTCTTCATGGACATCGAGACGGAGGCCTTCGCGCTGCCCGCGTGAGCGGACGGCGCACGGCCTTGCAACAGGAGGGAACGGCAATGAAACCTGAAAACAAGACGACGGTCGATCGTCGTAAGTTCCTTCGCGCCCTCGGCGCCGGCGCCGGCGTGGCCGCGACCACCGCGGCTCCGCTCGCGACATCGGCCCAGGCCGACACCGAGAATAACGATGAGAAGCGGAAGGCCCGCTACAAGGAAACCGACCACGTAAAGCAGTTCTATCGCGTCAACAAGTACCCGAGCTGAAGGAGGCGCGCATGCTGATCAAAAGAACAGAACGTCAGGCACGCCGCGGCACGCTCGCCGCCGCATTTGCAACCCAGTCGGGCGGCAGCATCGATCGCCGCAGCTTCCTGCGCCGCTCCGGCCTCACGGTCGGCGGTTTGGCCGCCATCGGCGCGCTGCCGCTGGCGAGCGTTCGCAGGGCCGAAGCCGGCCCGCCGCCGGTCGCCGGCGCTGCGGTCACCCGCGTCAAGGCGATCTGCACCCATTGCTCGGTCGGCTGCACCGTCATCGCCGAGACTCAGAACGGCGTGTGGATCGGCCAGGAGCCCGGTTGGGACTCCCCGATCAACCGCGGCTCGCACTGCGCCAAGGGCGCGTCGGTCCGCGAACTCGCGCACGGCGACCGCCGCCTGAAGTACCCGATGAAGCTGGTCAACGGTCAGTGGCAGCGCATCACCTGGGACGTCGCGATCAACGAGATCGGCGACAAGCTCGCCGAGATCCGCGCCAAGTCCGGCGCTGATTCGGTGTACTGGCTCGGCTCGGCCAAGTTCTCCAACGAGGGCGCCTACCTCAATCGCAAGTTCGCCGCCTACTGGGGCACCAACAACGTCGACCACCAGGCGCGCATCTGTCACTCCACCACGGTCGCAGGTGTCGCGAACACCTGGGGCTACGGCGCGATGACCAACAGCTACAACGACATCCGCAACTCCAAGACCATGATCATCATGGGCGGCAATCCCGCGGAGGCGCATCCGGTGTCGCTGCAGCACCTGCTGGAAGGCAAGGAGCTGAACAAGGCGAACTGGATCTCGATCGATCCGCGCATGACGCGCACCGCCGCCCACGCCACCGAATACGTCCGCATCC
>CAMDEB010000132.1 GCA_945893085.1 Rhodoplanes serenus
GGCCAGCGCGTCGTGGCTGCCATCTCCAGGAAAGGCGGCATCGTGCGCGCCTTCGTGCGGCGGCCGGAGGCCGGTGATCTGCTTAAGCAGACCGGCGCGGCGGAGATCGCCGTCGGCGACCTGACCAATAATGATTCATTGCGGCGGGCAATGATCGGCGCGGGACAAGTGCTGCACATCTGTCCGCCGATGCACCCCCAGGAGGACGCGATAGCCCAAACAATGATTGATTTGGCCCGGGCGCAATCAGTCGAACGCTTCGTGCTCTATTCAGTGTTGCACCCAATCCTGGCAGATGTCCCGCATCATCGGCGCAAGCTCGAAGCGGAGCGCTATCTGGTTGATTCCGGCCTGAATTACGCCATCCTGCAGCCAAGTCGATACATGCAACACCTCGTGCCGATTTGGAATACGGTGCGGTCGACGGGCGAGCACAGCATGCCGTTTGATATCACGGCGCGCTTTAGCGTTGTCGACCTGTCGGATCTGGCGGAAGCCACGGCGCGGATCATGACCGAGCCCGGTCACGAGGGTGCCACCTATCAACTCGCCGGACCACAGGCGCTCAGCCAGAACGATATGGCAAGTATCCTGGCGAAGGTGCTTGGCCGCCCGGTTCGTGCTGTAGCGAAGCCGCTCGAAGAATTCCGCCGAGATGCCGTCGCGGCTGGATTTGCAGCCGAGCGAATTGAGACCATGCTCCTGATGAATGCACATTACAACGCGCACGGACTGATCGGAAATTGCAATGTACTCCGTTGGGTTCTCGGCCGCGAACCGACCCGCTTCGCCGAGTTTGTAGTGAGAGAATTGCTCACAAAGTGAGCATCCTGCGTCATTTGCTGCTCCATCTGCGATCTACGTCAGGGCGCGCCTACCCGCGAGGTGACGCCACGAGCCGACATTCTAACACCATTTCGTATTTGGGCGCCGGCCCAATAGGTGCGATCCTGCGAACCTGGTCAATAGCCGGATACTTGCAAAAATTCCGATTTTCCTGTCTCTCCGAAGCAAGGGGATAAGGCCATGGTCTTGCAAGAACGTTCACTCACGCTTTTTGACAAGGTCTGGTCGTCACATGTGGTGACAGGATTGGCCGGCGGCGTATCGCTGCTGGCGATCGATCGCCATTTGCTACATGACCTTGAGGGCGGGGCCAGCCTAAGGCGGATCGCGGAGCGGGGCCTCAAGGTTCACAATCCAGAATTGACCTTTGGTGTGCCCGATCATGCGGTTGCCACTGCGCCGGACCGGCGCGCCGACTCCACGCCGAACAGCAGCCGCTTGCTGCGCGAGCTGAAGGAAGGCTCCGAAGCGTCCGAGATCACATATTTCGACCTCGGAACCGAAGGCCAGGGCATTGTTCATGTCATCGGTCCAGAACTGGGCCTAAGTCAGCCGGGCATGACCATCGTCTGCGGCGACAGTCATGCCTGCACGCACGGGGGCCTGGGCGCGCTATCCTTCGGGATCGGCGCAACCGAGATCATGCACGTGCTGGCGACGCAGACGCTGCGCCAGACGAAGCCGAAGACCATGCGCATCGCGCTGGAAGGCAAGCTCGCGCCCGGCGTCGCCGCGAAGGACGTCATTCTCGCCACCATCGGCCGGATAGGGACCGACGCTGGCAACGGCCACGCGGTCGAATTCGCGGGCACGACGATCCGCGCCATGAGCGTCGATCAGCGCCTGACAGTCTGCAATTTGTCGATCGAGCTTGGCGCGAAGATCGGGATGATCGCGCCCGACGACACGGCCTTTTCGTATCTAGCCGGCCGGGCTTACGCGCCCAAGGGCGAGATGTTCGACCGGGCCTGCGCCCATTGGCGGACGCTGCCAAGCGACGACGACGCGCGTTTCGATGTCGAACATACGATCGACGCAGCGACAATCGCGCCGCAGATCACCTGGGGAACGAGTCCGCAGGATGTGATCGCGGTCGACCAGCGTATTCCGGACCCCACGCGCGAAACTGATCCGCAACGCCGTCAGGCGATGGAGGCGGCGCTTGCCTATATGGGGCTCACTCCGGGTGAGGCGATCGAGGGGACGCCGGTCGACTGGGTGTTTGTCGGCTCATGCACCAACGGCCGGCTTTCGGACATTCGCGAGGCCGCGCGGGTCGTTGCAGGCCGAAAGGTCGCGCCGAATGTCCGCGCCTGGGTCGTTCCTGGTTCGGAATCGACGCAGCGAGCGGCCGAGCGTGAAGGGCTCGACAAGATTTTCCTGAGCGCCGGATTCGAATGGCGTAAGGCGGGCTGCTCCATGTGCGCCGGCATCAACGGCGACACGGTCGCGCCGGGCCAGCGTTCCGTGTCCACCACCAACCGCAACTTCGTCGGTCGCCAGGGACCCAATGCCCGCACCCACCTCGCAAGTCCTGCAATGGCGGCCGCTGCGGCCATCGCCGGCCGCATCGCCGACGCGCGCAAACTCGGGTGAACCCCATGGAAAAATTCACGCGCGTCACCGGCATCGCCGCCCCGCTAATGAAGGCGAATATCGACACCGATGTCATCATCCCGGCGAAACGGTTGGTTGGCCATCAGCGTGGCGAACTCGGCGCGTTCGCCTTCGAAGCGTACCGCTATCGGCCCGACCGGACGGACAATCCGGACTTCGTCCTGAACCTCGCACGGTATCGCGGCGCGAAGATCCTGATCACGGGCGAGCACTTCGGCTGCGGCTCCTCCCGGGAATCCGCCGTCTGGGCCCTGGCCGGATTCGGCTTTCGCTGTGTCATCGCGCCAAGTTTCGGCGATATCTTCACCAATAACGCCTTCCAGAACGGCATGCTGCTGATCCGTTTGCCGAAAGAGCAGGTCGACCGGCTGGCTGCGGAAATCGAGAGCGGCTCCACGCCGGCCATGACGGTCGATCTGCAAAGCCGGACCGTCACGGCGCCATCGGGGGCCGAGACGCCATTCGAAATCGACGCGGAGCGGCGGCAGGCGCTGCTGGAAGGACGCGACGAGATCGGCATGACGCTGGCGCGCGACGCGGACATTCTTGCCTTTCAGGAGCGCGACCGTGCCGCGCGGCCGTGGATCTACCAGACCGGACAGACGCAGGTTTCGTGAACCTTCGCCGCTGATAGGCCGCCGGGGCTACCGGCGAACTCTTTCAGGATCGATCGGGAAAGCATCGCCCGGCGGCGCGCGATGTCGCTTCGCGCCCGCATAAGCGTGGCCGCGATTTTGGCGGCGTGGGAGCTGGCGCGGCGATAAGAGGCAGAGCGTGCTTACAAAACAGCATTGACTGCAAATTCGTCCGGACACATAATCTCAAGCTATGCTTTGGATGGGGCCCCAGCGGCGCGTGGCCGCCGCGCGCCCCGGCGCAGGACGGAAGGAACGCGTATCCGCGTCATGAACACCGACCTCAAAGCCAACTACCAGGGCGTGTACGAAAACCGCATCGGATTCGGCAAACGTCCTGCGCTGCTTCTCGTCGATTTCGTGCAAGCCTATTTCGATCCGAGTTGCGATCTTTATGCGGGCGTGGAGGCCGCTCTCGCCTCCGCCATAAGGGTGCGCGACGCGGCGCGCGGCGCCGGCATGCCGGTCGTCTACACCAACGTTGTCTACCAGAAGCAGGCGCTGAACGGCGGGCGCTTCTATCAGAAGGCTAGGCCGCTGCGCCATTTCCTTGAAGGTAGTCCGCTCGGCGCGTGGCCTGCCGGCCTGGATGTCGGTGAGGACGAACTGGTGGTGTCCAAGCAGTACCCGAGCGCCTTCTTCGGCACCTCGCTCGCCTCGACGCTGACCACCTGGGGCATCGACACCCTGATCATCACCGGTCTGACCACTAGCGGATGCGTGCGTGCGAGCTGCCTGGATGCCTGTTGCCACGGCTTCATCCCGATCGTGGTGCGCGAAGCCTGCGGCGACCGTCACGAGGCGCCTCACAACGCCAATCTTTTTGACATGAACGCCAAATACGCCGACGTGGTGAGTGAGCCGGAGGCGCTCAGCTACATCGCATCCCAGAAGAGCAGGTGAGTGCGACCGGATTCCACGAGGCCCATGAGGTCGAACCAACAATCGGAGAGGTATCATGAACAGACGCACCGCCATGGCGGCATTGACGGCGATGGCGATCGTTTCGACGCAAGCTTATGCGACGGACTGGCCGACGAAACAGGTCACGATCATTGTGACGACCGCCGCCGGCGGAAACACCGATCTGATGGCGCGCATGGCCGCGGAGCAGCTTACGGGGAGGCTCGGAAAGCCTTTCGTGGTCGAGAACCGGCCCGGCGCCGGAGGCGCGCCGGCCAGTGGCGCGGTCGCCAGCGCCGCGCCGGACGGCTACACCGTTCTGTTCACGCCGAACTCCGCGATCCTTCTGGCGCCGCTGGTGCAGAAGTTCAGCTTCGATCCGGACAAGGGCCTCACGCCCGTGACCAATGTGGGCACAGGATCGCAGGTGATCGCGATCAACCGAAGCCTGCCTGTCAACAATCTGGCCGAGTTTCTGGCCTATGCCAAAGCCAATCCGCGCAAGCTCAATTTCGCGGCCGCCGGCACGAACAACATCAGCCACCTCGCGCCGCTTCTGCTGTTTGCGCGCGCTGGCGTCGAGCTGGTCATGGTGCCTTCGCGCGGCGAGCCGCAGGCCATTTCCGACCTGATGGCCGGCAACGTCAATTTCTACTTCGGCAACGCCTCGATCCTGCTGTCGCAGAGAAGTCATCCCGCGATCAAGTTGCTGGCGGTCGGAACGGCACAGCGTTTGCCGAACGCGCCGGACCTTCCGACCGCCTCCGAAACCATGCCGGGCTTTGTCTTCGCGTCATGGAACGGCTTCCTGGTGCCGAGCGGGACGCCTCCGGAGATTATCAACAAGTTCCGCGACGCCGTGATCGCCACCGTCAAGACGCCGCAAATGTCGGAACGTCTCTCGGCGCTCGGCATTCTTCCCGGCGGCCAGACGGCTGAGGAGGTTAAAGCCGTGTTTGATAGCGACCGCCGGAACTTTTCGGAAGCGGTGAAGGCGGCAGGCATTCCGGCGCCCTGACGGAAGTTGTTCCCGACAGACGCGGCCCGATGCCATGCCGGCTCGCGTCGATCCGAATGCCATCGGCGGATGCGCGCCACCGCTCCGCGCCGCGGCGACAAAGACCTCGTGACCAGGATTCCTATGCGAACCGAGATGAAGCAGGCTGTGATTGTTGTCGGCGCGGGGCCCGTCGGACTGGTCACCGCCAACCTGTTGGTCGACGACGGTATTTCGGTTTGTCTGGTCGAGACATGCCAGGATCTGCCGCGCGACCTGCGCGCCTCGACATTTCATCCGCCCACGCTCGACATGCTTGAGCGGTTTGGCGTTGTCGGCCGGATGATCGAGCAGGGGTTGATTTGTCCAACTTGGCAGTTCCGGGACCGCAACGAGGGCGTCGTTGCGACGTTCGAATTGGCGCGCCTTTCGCCGGACACAGGCCACCCATACCGCCTGCAATGCGAGCAATGGCGACTCGGCGAAATGCTTTACGCGCGCATCAAGGACAACCCGCTGGCGACGGTCCGGTTCGGTACCAAAGCCGTCGGCGCGCGGCAGAGCGCGGACGGCGTGGAAATCGACGTCCGGCTGCCGGACGGCGGAAACGAAACCATCAGGGGGAGTTACCTGGTGGGCGCGGACGGAATGGGCAGCGTCGTGCGCCAGGCGGTCGGCGCGCAGTTCGACGGGATCACAATTCCCGAACTGTTCCTGACCCTGTCGACGACCTACGATTTCCGCCAGTCGATGCCCGACCTTTCGAACATCTCCTATCTGTCCGATCCGAGCGAATGGTATGTGCTGATCCGCACGGCGGGCTTCTGGCGCGCGTTGTTCCCGGTCGATGCGTCACTCGACGACAAGGATGTTACTTCGCCGGAACGAGGGGAGCGGCTGCTGCAAGGCGCCGTCCCGCGAAGTCAGCCCTATGAAGTCACGCACCGCACGGCGTATCGGGTGCATGAGCGCGTCGCGTCGACCTACGTGAAACATCGCATGGCAATTGCGGGCGACGCCGCACACGTGAACAACCCCCTGGGCGGTATGGGGCTCAACGGTGGCATCCACGACGCATTCAATCTGGCGGGAAAATTGATCGAAGTCGTTCGGGGCGCGCCGCTCAACACGCTGGAGCGCTACAGCCGTCAGCGGCGCAAAGTCGCGCTGGACGTCGTTCAGCAGACGGCGCTTCGCAATCGCTCGATCCTGAATACGCAGGAGCCCAAAGCGCGCCGAGCCCACTACGATGAATTGCGCGGCATCGTCGAGAATCCGGATAAGCACCGCAGCTACGTCATGCGGACGTCTATGATCCAGTCGCTGCGCGACGCCGAGCAGGTTTTGTAAGCGACGGCGTGGCTGCCTGAGCCCTATCAGAATTCCGCTAAAAGGCGGCCGAAGCCTTCCATGCGGTCCTCGATTCCGTTGGCCCGCAGCGCATGCCAATAGGTGGCGGTGTTGATCGCGATGATCGGCTTTCCGAGCCACATCTCGGCCGCCGCAGCAAGCCGCACCATCGAAAGGTTGGTGCCGACCTGGATGATGGCGTCGATGTCGTCTCCATCGAGTTCGATCAGCGCGGCACGCAGGGTCTCCGTGGTCTGTTCGGCGATCTGGATCCACGACCGGCTTTGCAAGCACTTGTCGCGCACTACCGCGAACCCCTTGTCGGCGAAATAGCGCGCCACCTCAGTGTTCATCGACGGCCAGTAGGGGGACAGGATGGCGATGCGCTTGACCCCGCCATAGGTCCGCATGGCGGCCGTACACGCATCGCTGCCGATGCTGATCTTGATGCCGGCGGTCTCCTCCACCTCGCGGGTGAAGCGATCCGCGCCTTTCTCGCCATCGAAAAATGTGACCGCTGACATGCCCAGAACAAGGTAGTCAGGCTGGCAAGTCATGACGCTTCGCACCGCATCCAGCGTATTCGAGGCGATGAGCTCCGCACCGGCGCGAAAGCTTTCATTGCTCACGGCGTCGGCGTTCGGCGTAAAAATGCGGCTGTAGTGGTTGGTAACGCCGAGCGGCTTCATGGCGTCGAAGTCGGGCTGGACGATGGTGTTGGTCGATGGTCCCAGAACGCCGAACTTGCGGCGCCATCCTAGCGCATCGGTCATGCTTATTACCTTACGAACGACGGGCGGAGTCTTGAAACCGCGAACCATGCTGGCATAGATTAGCTGTCCGGACAAATTTTGCATCGAAGAAAGGACGCCATGCCCTCGCCAGCGTTGCGGCAGGAAATCGAGAACGGCGGGTTTATCAATGCGCCGGGGGTTTTCGAGCTGATCTCCGCCCTCATCGCCGACCGCATGGGTTTCAAGGCGCTGTACGTGACCGGATACGGCACGGTTGCGTCGGCGCTAGGGCTGCCGGACGCAGGGCTCGCCAGTTATTCGCAGATGATCGACCGCATCGGGCGGATCGCGGAAATGACGAAGACGCCCATCATCGCCGATGCCGACACCGGCTATGGCGGTCTGCTCAACGTCCGCCACACCGTGCGCGGGTACGAGCAAGCCGGCGTCACCGCGATCCAGATTGAAGATCAGGAGTTTCCCAAGAAGTGCGGTCACACACCGGATCGGCGCGTCGTTCCCATCGCCGACATGGTGCGCAAGGTCCAGGTTGCGTCAGACAGCCGTTCGAGTTCTGACTTCCTGATCATCGCGCGCACCGATGCGCGGACTGGGAATGGCCTCGACGAGGCGATCCGGCGCGGCAACGCCTACGCCGAAGCCGGAGCCGATGTCATCTTTATCGAGTCGCCCGAGAGCGAAGCTGAGCTGGCCGAAGTCGGACGGCGTATCAACAAGCCGTTGCTCGCCAATATGGTGAATGGGGGCCGCACGCCCATGCTTCCGGCCGATCGGCTCAAGGCGCTCGGATTTTCGATTGCAATCTATCCGGCCGTGGGATTTCTCTCGGCCGGAGAGGCGCTACGGCGTGCGTATGCGGACCTCAAGGAGAACGGGACCAGCACCGAGGCCGTGCCGATGTACTCGTTCTCCGAATTCAACAAGCTGATCGGGTTCGAAGATGTGTGGGAATTCGAACGCCGCTACCCAGAATTGGACTAGGCTATCGAGCGCGTCGCTTGCTGCGGCGCCTTATGGCAAAGGGCTTTGCTGTAATGACGACGGACGTGCCTCGCTATGCTCAGATATTCAACACGCTCAGTAAGCGCATGCAGGCCGGCCAGTATTCGGTCGATATGCGCCTGCCGACCGAAAGCGAATTGTGTGACGAATTCCACGCCAGCCGGTTCACCGTCCGCGAAGCGCTCCGCCGCTTGGTTGAGCAGGGGATGGTGCTGCGGCGGCAGGGTGCCGGTAGCGTCGTCGTCTCGACGACACCGCAGGCGAAATATGTCCACTCCCTGTCGTCGCTCAGCGATCTGTTCCAGTTCGCTCTCGATACCCATTACGACTTGCTTTCGATCAGCCAGGTCACGCTGGACGCGAGGGTTGCCGAAGACGTCGGAGCCGCCGCCGGCGAACGCTGGCACTTGGTGGAGGGGCTGCGCAGCCACGAGAAGGGCGGCAAGGCGATCTGCTACGTGCATTCATACATTGTGCCGCGCGCCCAGGCGTACGTGCGCGAACTCAAGCGCTGCGTGGGCCCGTTCTACGCCCATCTGGCTAACCAAACCGGCGAGGACATTCTCGAGGTACGGCAGGACATCTTCGGTACGGCTATGAGTGCGAAGGTTGCCCGCCATCTAAAATGCAAGACCAAAACTATCGCGACGTGTGCCTTCCGCCGTTACATCACCCCCAAGGGAACCTTAATCGCAAGCTACAACTGGCACGTGGCCGAACAGTTTCATTACCGCATGAAGATGTCGCGCGCGATTTGAGGAGCAGCGCGCGGCATGTAACTTGCTGCGCTGGACTTGCGGGTATGACGAACGAGGTGATGTGAGGCTGGCGTCAGGGCCAGGTCATTGTACGAATATTGAGAGGATGGGTCAGATGAGAAGGCGTGATTTCGTTCGGTTGGCTGGTGCTGCCGCAATTGCTCTACCGTCAACGGGGCGCGCTCAGTTCAACGCATCGCGTCCGATCACGATGATCGTGCCGTTCCCGGCCGGCGGCGGGGCCGACATCCTGGTCCGCATGCTGACCAAATACATGAGCGAGAATCTCTCGCACTCCATCATTGTGCAGAACCTGCCCGGTGCGGGCGGTGGGCTCGCATTCGGTCAGGTGGCGCGGGCCGCGCCCGACGGCCATACGCTCGGCTGGGTCTCGACAGGCTTCCCGGTCATGGCCGCGACGCTCTCGAATCTCACCTTTAAGCCGGAAAGTGATTTCGTTCATATCTGCAATGTGTCCGAGAACCCGTTCGTGCTGGTCGTCAATCCGCAGGTCCCCGTCAAGAGCGTAAAGGAACTGGTCGATCTGGGGAAAGCCCGCCCCAACAGCCTGAACTTCGCCCATAACGGCGCTGCTACCCTGACAAATCTGGTCGTGATGCGCCCTTCAAGAAAGGGCAGGAGATGGGCTGGTTCCAGCACGGCTCGACCATCATCGTCTTTGCTCCCGACGGCTTCGCGCTCTGCGACGACGTCGAGGAGGGGACGGCCATCCGGATGGGCGAGCCTCTGATGCGACTGCCGTAAGCCCGGGGACAAATTGGAACGGCAACGAGACTGTCATCAAGGCTCCATATGAGCCGTCGAAAACTGCCGCGCGTCCATTCAATAAGGGGAGCGACACATGCGCGCGCACGACTTTGCATTTCTTTCAGTCATTGCGCTGCTGACCTCGCCGGCAGCCGCGACGTTAGAGTGGCATGCCAGGAGGCGAGCGACCAATTCCATTTCGTCCTCGCGCCATAATCGGGCGTTGAGAAATGGGACCGGCCGCTTGGTAAAGGATAGGGCGCGCTATGCGCCGTCCGGGCTGCGATCCTTCTGGTAGACCGGGAACAGCGACGCGGGGAAATCGGCGGCGTAGCGCCGGGCCTGCGGCGGATGCGGATGCGCTTCGCGCTGCGGCAGATCCGGCTCGACCGCCTTTCGGTACAGATGCCATGTCGCATGGCCAAGCACCGGGATCACCACGGCCAGACCGACAAACAACGGCAGCGAGCCGATCAGCAGCGCGACGGCGACGATCAGGCCCCACAGCGCCATGGTCACCGGGCTGCGCATCACCGCCTTGACCGAGGTGGCCGCGGCCGCGGTGGCGCTGATGTTGCGGTCGATCAGCAGCGGGAACGCCACCACGCTGATGCTGAAGGCTATCAGCGCGAACAGGAAGCCTATGAAATTGCCGATCAGGATCATGCTGTGGCCGGCGCCGGTGGTCAGCACCTGCTGCGCGAAGCCGCCGATCGACTCCGGCGCGGCATAGCCGAAATGGGCGATGTAGATCGCATGCGCCACGCCGATCCAGATGCCGAAGATCACCAGCAGGATCAGCCCGAGCGCCAGGATCGCGCGGAACGATTCCGCTTGCAGCAGATCGAAGGCGTGCGTCCAGGCGGTGTCGAGACCCTGC
>CAMDEB010000133.1 GCA_945893085.1 Rhodoplanes serenus
GGAAAGCGTGGACGGGCGGCGCCCGCCCTCGCTTCCAACAGGACCAACAAAAGCCGCAGACGATTCAAGATAACTGTCCTTCATGAGGGCCATTCCTTCTCGGTTCCAGTGGACAATGTGGTGTCCAAAGAAACCGGGGCCAGCTCAAAGCCAGCATCCCCGTATGCGCAGCTTCCTCCTCGAGAGGTTTTTTCGAGTGATAAATAGGCGATTTACCACAAGCCTCATCATGTATTCAGTCGGAAGGCTGCGACATTACCATTTCAAGCCCTGAGGGCTGCCATGATTCCACCGGAACGCGCCGGGCCGTAGTGGCCGCTTGGCGTATCTGCTATATTCCGCTTCGACCGGACCAGCGACGCCAAGCAATTTAACGCTCGGGCCGTCAGCCCCGGCGGATACTGTCCGGACCAGTGACGCCTAGACGGAAGCTCTAGGAGTGTCGCCCCGGCGGGTCGCGCGGTATTTCACTCAGCGGCTTGGGGCGTGTTCAAGCCGCCGCGTAGCGCCTTTTCAAATCGTTCCTGCGCCTCTTTCTCCGAATACGCATCCCGATCTTTAGCCATCTGGTGCCCCTATGGCGAAATCCGAGCGTCCGACCCTAGTCGATGCAGCACTCAAGCAGTTAGACGACAGTAATGACCGAGCAGTGGCGATTGTAGGTGCAACGCTTGTCGAGGCCGCCCTTGAAGATGCAATCGTTAGCCGACTATTGCCAATGTCCTCAAATCATCGAAAGGCACTATTTGAAAGCGATAGTTCTTACACTTTTGCCGGAAAAATCGATCTCGGCCTTTCGCTTGGACTCTACGGTAAAGAAACAAAATTGGATTTGCACCGCATCAAAAAGATCAGGAACGAGTTTGCCCACAATATCGAGCGGGATTTCAGTCATTCGCGCATAGCCCCCATTTGTGCACTTCTGATGGACCGCAGGACTGGCAAACCGCTAACTCCGAAGGATTTGGAAGGCGCACCAAAAAAGCTAGTTGAATACGTAACGGTAGGCCGCGAGATGAGGTTTCGCTTTCTCATGGCCGTTTTCTCGTTTGCCGCAGGGCTAGCGCGCGAAAGTGCTGAACACCCTTGGCAACCGCCACAGCCTACCGAACTGCCCGACTAGCCCTAACCATCGCCCGGTAAATGTCCGCCACGCTGTCCTCGTAGACGGACCGGCGCGGCTGAACTGCCAAAGCTCCTCAATCCCCGTCTCGAATCCCCGGCGTGACTTCGATCTCATCAGAGGCCGGAGCGTCCCCGGCTGGCGCTGCCCTGTCGGACATTTCCTATAGCTCGGGTCCTGTGCCTACACGTATATTATTAGGAATATAGTCTTAATTTCTCCACATTTGCCCTCCATCCTCGCTCCCATCCCGCCCACTCGAGGGCGTCTGCAGCGTCGCAACACGCGGGCGGGATGCGGTGGCCGGCTGACTGGGTGCAACGACGTACACCCCGCGCCGGCGGCCCAAGCTGCGTGGTCCCGATGCGACAGCTTCGCGTCAGGGGAGCCCTTGGCGGCCGCGCCGTAACCCCGTGCCAACGGGCAGGCGCAGTCGAGGCTCCGGAGCGGTGGGTAGGTTCCCGTTTAACGCCTTGCGCGCCAGGGAACCTGAAAAGTCCGACCACCGGGGGTCACGCAAAGCAAGCCTCAAACACCGCGCGCGGGACGCTGGAGATCGAGCGGACTTGCGGTTTTGTTTTCCGGACTGCCCCGATGCCGCGAGGCGTCGGGGTCCGTGGGTCCTTCGAGACCCCGGCGTCCCGCGCGCCCTCGAACCTTATCGAAGGCGCAACGCTTGATGAATCGCTCGGGCCCGAAGGTGCCGCGAGAACGCGGATGGCTGTTTGAAAATAGAGGATGCACTTGCGAGCGGGCTACGTGCCCTGGAATTGCAGCTTGGCGAGCCGCGCATAGAGCCCGCCGCGCACCACCAGGCTCTCGTGCGTGCCCTGCTCGACGATCTCGCCCTGGTCGAGCACCAGGATGCGGTCGCAGGTCAGCACGGTCGCGAGCCGGTGCGCGATCACCAGCGTGGTGTGCTGCTGCATCAGGCGCGACAGCGCCTTCTGCACCAGGGTCTCGCTCTCGGCGTCGAGCGACGACGTCGCCTCGTCGAGCAGCAGCAGCGGCGCGTTGCGCAGCACCGCGCGCGCGATGGCGATGCGCTGGCGCTGGCCGCCCGACAGCGTGACGCCGCGTTCGCCGAGCGGCGTGTCGTAGCCGCGCGGCAGCTTGCGGATGAACTCGGCGGCGGCGGCCGCTTCGGCGGCGCGCTCGATCGCGGCATCGGAGGCATCCGGCCGTCCGAACCGAATGTTGTCGCGCACGCTGGAGGCAAAAATCGCGGTGTCCTGCGGCACCAGCGCCATGCGGCGGCGAAGCTCGCGCGGATCGGCTTCGCTTACCGGCACGCCGTCGTAGGTCACCTCGCCGGAGGTCGGATCGTAGAAGCGCAGCAGCAGATGAAAGATCGTGCTCTTGCCGGCGCCCGAGGGGCCGACGATGGCGACCTTCTCGCCCGGCCGGACATGGAACGACACGCCGCGCAGTGCCGAGGTTTCCGGGCGCGCCGGATAGGCGAAGTGCACGTTGTCGAACGCGACCTCGCCGCGCGCCGGCTCCGGCAACGGCTTCGGCTCGGCCGGCGCCTTGATCGCGGGCTCGACCGCCATGATCTCGAACAGCCGCTCGGCGGCGCCGGAGGCGGCGGCGATCTCGCTCCACACCTGCGACAGCTCGCCCAGGCCGCCGGCCGCGAACACCGCATAGAGCACGAACTGCGACAGCCGGCCGGGCGTCATCCGTTCGGCGAGCACGTCCTGGGCGCCGATCCACAGCACCAGCACGACGCTCGCGAACACCAGGAAGATGGCGATCGCGGTCAGCACGGCGCGCGCCTGGGTCGAGCCTTGCGCGGCGCGGTAGGCGCTCTCGACCGACGCGCCGAAGTGTTAGGTCGCGGCTTGCTCGTGGTTGAAGGCCTGCAACGTGCGCACCGAGACGATCTGCTCGGAGGCATAGGCCGAGGCGTCGGCGAGCGTATCCTGCGCCGCGCGCGACTTTTTCCGCACCGCGCGGCCGAAGCCGACCAGCGGCAGCACGATCAGCGGAATGGCGGCGAGCACGAAACCGGAGAGCTTCGGGCTCGTCACCACCATCATGACGCCGGCGCCGATGAACAGCACCAGATTGCGCAGCGCGATCGACACCGAGGCGCCGACCGCGGACTTGATCTGGGTGGTGTCGGCGGTCAGCCGCGACAGCAGTTCGCCGCTCTGGGAGCGGTCGAAGAACTCGGGCGACAATGCGGTGAGGTGGCCGAACACTTGCGACCGCAGGTCGGCGACGATCCGCTCGCCGAGCGTGGTGACGAGATAGAACCGCAGCGCGCTGGCACAGGCGAGCACCGCCACGACCGCGATCATCACCGCGAAGTAGCTATCGATCAGCTCGATGCCCTCGGCGGAGAAGCCGTGATCGATCATGCGGCGAACCGCGATCGGCACCGCGAGCGTCGCCATCGCCGCGACCACCAGCGCGGCGATGGCGGCGATCACGCGGGCGCGATAGCTCAGCACATAGGGCAGCAGCAGGGCCAGCGGCTTGAGCTTGACCTTGCGGCCGCCGGGCGCCTCGGCTGCGGCCTGCGCGCGCGCGGACATGGCGGTGCCGCGTCCTCCGCTTCCGGCCGTTTCGTTCATGTCCTCAAGGCCCTGTCGCGGCCGAAAAGCCGCGCCGGGACAATGCCCTTACGGCCGGGCGGAGGCAATTCCAACAAGCGCTTGTCCGCCTCTGCCCGGTCCTGTATAGAACCGCGCAATCCCAGCGAATTCCAACGGCGCGCGCGAGCGCGCAGGACATTGAAGATGAAGCCCGATCTGCATCCCGAATACCACTCCGTCACGGTCAAGATGACCGACGGAACCGAGTTCACCACCCGCACCACCTGGGGCAAGAAGGGCGATGTCCTGCATCTCGACATCGATCCGAAGTCGCACCCGGCCTGGACCGGCGGGCACCAGCAGTTGCTCGATCGCGGCGGCCGGCTGTCGCGCTTCCAGAAGAAGTTTTCGGGACTCAACCTCGACAAGAAATAAGCCACCAAAGGGCCACGCGGCCCGACGGCAAAAACCCCGCTTGCGCGGGGTTTTTTTGTTGTCTTCGTCAGGTCGCGAAAGTCTTAGCGCTCGAACGCCGCTTTCAGCAGGCCCATCTGGCGCTCGACCGGATTGCCGGCCTGAGGCTGGTCGGGCGCGAGCGGCGGCGCGTAGATGTTGGCATCAAGCCGGCGCACCCGGTCGTTGAGCTTCTTGGAGCGGTCGATCAGGTCGCGCAGCCGCTCGGGCAGCCGCTCGATGACGGTCGGATCGCCCGGCTCGCCGGCCGAAAGCTTGACCTTGGTCTTTTCCTTGTTGGCCTGGGCGAGCGACATCTCGCCCTCCTTGACCGCGCGATGCAGCAGCAGCCACGACGCAAGCTGCATCAGCCGCGTGGTCAGCCGCATGCTCTCGGTGGCGTAGGAAAGCGCCGCGGCGCGCTCGAGCTTTTTCGATTCCTGCCGGCCCGGGCCGTCGAGATAGGCCGCGGTCTCCTCGACCAGCGCCATGCCGTCGCGGAACAACGCGGAAAACGCCTGACCGCCGGCGAGTTTTTCGCCGAAGGACACGGGCGCCGCTTCGTCAGCGGACTTTTCAATCATTGATTACGCCTCAACCCCACTGCCGGCATATTTGCCCGGCACGGCGGAAGCTGTCCAGCGTGCGCGCCACAAAGCCTAAGACATAGTTGCCAAGGAAAAGTCGCAATGAAATTGCCCCGAAACGGGACAAACTAAAAAAAGAGCCGCCGTTTCCGGCGGCTCGAAGGTGATAACAGGGAGGCGTCAAACAGAGTGGACAGGAGCCACTCAAGTCCATGAAGATGGACAGCGACCAGTAATGAAGGAGAAAGCTTAATATATAGTTAACCGCCGGCGCGCATTTGTCCGCGGCATCGGTGCGAAACGGCGCTGCTGCGCGCTATTTCTTGAAGAACTGATCGGCGGTGGATTTCGAGGCCTGCTTGCGCGCGATCGCGGCGTCGAGCCGCGCGATTTCCTCTTTCAGGATGGCAATGCGTTCGGTGAGCTCGCTGACCGACAGCAGCGCCAGCTCCTGTCCGATCTCGTGGACGATCTTTTTCTTGGGCCGGTCCTCTTCCTCGATCGCTGCCATGGTCGACCTCCGCACTCGCCACAATCTAGCGGCGGCCTGCGCGGTTGTCACATCGCGGCGGGCCGCTTATTCGCTGCCGGCGGCGACCGGCGCCAATCTCATCATCGACATCGGCGGCGGCGACTACATCAATCGCAACTACGAGGCCGCGGCGGTCGAGAGCCGCATCGTGCAGGTGTCGTTCCTCGGCGCCGCGAAGGCCGAGATCAATGTCGGCCGCCTGATGGTCAAGCGGCTGACGCACACCGGCTCGACGTTGCGGCCGCGGCCGGTTCCCGAGAAGGCCGCGATCGCGCGCGCCATCGAAGAGAAGGTCTGGCCTCTGGTCGCGGCCGGCCGCATCAAGCCGGTGATCGACTCGACCTTTCCGCTCGCTCAGGCCGCCGCCGCGCATGCCCGCATGGAAACGAGCCAGCACATCGGCAAGATCGCGCTCACGGTTTGAAGGCCGGCGTTCCAAAATGGCTCAGGCTCAGCGTAGACCTTGGCCCATGTTGCGGCGCGGCGGCCCGCCGGAACTCCTTGCTCTTGCCGCCTGCCACGGCTACTCAATCGGAGGGGATGAAGAGGGTGCCGGGTCCGCCGAAGCCCGTGTGGCGAAAGCCGCGAAATCGGCGCAATGTTAATGGCCTAACTCGCAGCGCATGGCTGCGAAATGTCGAGTTGAACGCCGAGGCGGAGGTCGTCGTTTGGGCTTTCTGCGCGCCGCCAAATTCGCGGCACTCCTGATCGGCGTCCTGCTCGGGGCATCGCCCGGCCGTGCCGTCGAGGCGGTGAACGTGCGCACCGACGTGACCGCGATCGATCTCACGACGGTGGCCGAACTCGTCAAGACCGAAACCGACCGCATCCAGGTGTCGGCCGCGCCCGGCGCCGACGGCATCGTGCGGCGCATGCAGCAGCCGGCGCGCGAAGGCTCGACCAACTGGGCGGTGTTTGCGCTCGCCAATTCCGGCGACGAGCAGATCGACCGGCTGATCGTGGTGCCGCACTACCGCATGGTCGGCTCCGGCATCCTGTGGCCCGACCTCGGGCTGTCGCGCATCGTCACCATCACGCCGAGTTCGGGCGAGCGGCCCGAGCGTCAGGACAGCGCCACCGCCGACATCTTCCGCGTCACGCTCGACCCCGGCACCGTCATCACCTTCATCGCGGAATTGCGCACCGACCGCCTGCCGCAGCTCTATCTCTGGGAGCCCGACGCCTACAAGGACAAGGTCAACTCCTTCACGCTCTACCACGGCATCGTCATCGGCATCGCCGGGCTGCTGGCGCTGTTCCTCACCATCCTGTTCGTGGTCAAGGGCAGCGTGATGTTCCCCGCGGCCGCGGCGCTCGGCTGGGCGGTGCTGGTCTATATCGGCATCGACTTCGGATTCTGGGGCAAGGTGTTCGACATGTCGTCGGGCGCCGAACGCATCTGGCGCGCCTCGGGCGAGGCGATCCTCGCCGCCACGCTCTTGGTGTTCCTGTTCGCATATCTGAACCTCGGCCGCTGGCACGTGCGCTATATGCACATCACGCTGGCCTGGCTCGCAGGCCTCGCGGCGCTGGTCGCGCTCGCGCTGTTCGATCCGGCGGCGGCCTCCGGCATCGCGCGATTGTCGCTCGCGGGCGTGGCGGTGCTCGGCTTCGCCATGGTGGTGTATCTCTCGACGCACGGCTTCGACCGCGCGGTGCTCTTGATTCCGACCTGGTTCCTGCTGGTGGTGTGGGCGATCGCCGCGATGCTGACCGTGACCGGCGTCGTCACCAACGACATCATCGGCCCGGCGCTGCTCGGCGGCCTGGTGCTGATCGTGATGCTGATCGGCTTCACGGTGATGCAGCACGCCTTCGCCGGCGGCATCACCCACAACATCGTCTCCGACGTCGAGCGCCGCGCGCTGGCGCTGACCGGTGCCGGCGACATGATCTGGGACTGGGACGTCTCGGCCGATCGGGTGTTCACCAGCCCCGAGACCGAACAACTGCTCGGTCTCAAGCGCGGCGCGCTCGAAGGCCCGGCCTCGCGCTGGCTCGACGTGCTGCATCCGCTCGACCGCGATCGCTTCCGCGCCTCGCTCGACAGCGTGCTGGAGCAGCGCCGCGGCCGGCTGGTGCAGGATTTCCGGCTGCGCACGCCGGACGGCCATTTTCTTTGGTTCGCGCTCAAGGCGCGGCCGGTGGTCGGTTCCGACGGCGAGGTGGTGCGGTTGGTCGGCACGCTGACCGACGTCACGGAGTTCAAGACCGCCGAGGAGCGCCTGCTGCACGACGCGGTGCACGACAACTTGACCGGCCTGCCCAATCGGCAGCTGTTCATCGACCGGCTGGAGGCGGTGCAGGGCTTCGTGCGAGTCGACGCCACGATCCGGCCGACGGTGGTGGTGATCGACCTCGACCGCTTCAAGCAGGTCAACGACTCGGTCGGCATCGCGGTCGGCGACTCGATCCTGCTGACGCTGGCGCGGCGGCTCGCGGGACTGCTCAAGCCGCAGGACACGCTGGCGAGGCTCACCGGCGACCAGTTTGCGATGATCCTGCTGTCGGAGAAGGACCCGACCCGCCTGATCGCGTTTGCCGAGACCATCCGCAAGACGCTGCGCGCGCCGATCACCTTCAACGATCGCGAAATCTTCCTCACCGCCTCGATCGGGCTGGCGCTCAGCGACGGCCAGCCGAACCGCACCGAGGAAATCCTGAAGGACGCGGAGCTGGCGATGTACCACGCCAAGCGCATCGGCGGCGACCGCATCGAGGTGTTCAAGCCGGCGATGCGCGCGCGCAAGACCGACCGGCTGGCGCTGGAATCGGAGCTGCGCCGGGCGCTGGAACGCGAGGAGATCACCATCCTCTACCAGCCGATCGTGCGGCTGGACGACCGTTCGGTGGCAGGCTTCGAGGCGCTGGCGCGCTGGGACCATCCGAAGATGGGACGGATGTCGCCGTCGGAGTTCATCGGCATCGCCGAGGAGATCGGGCTGATCGTCGACCTCGGCCTGTTCGTGCTGGAGCGCACCGCCCGCCAGCTCGGCGCCTGGCAGCGCACCGTGCGGCTGCGCGAGCCGGTGTTCGCCAGCGTCAACGTGTCGTCGCGGCAATTGTTGCGGCACGACCTGATCCACGATCTGCGCACCGTTTTGGCGCGCTCGTCGCTGGTGCGCGGCACGCTCAAGCTGGAGCTGACCGAATCGCTGGTGATGGAGAATCCGGAGCACGCGGCGCAACTGCTGACCCGCATCCGCGAGCTTGGCGCGGGTCTTGCGCTCGACGACTTCGGCACCGGCCACTCGTCGCTGGCCTATCTCCAGCGATTCCCGTTCGACACCATCAAGATCGACCAGTCGTTCGTGCGCATGACCAGCCGCGGCACGCGGCCGGTGCTGCTGCGCTCGATCATCTCGATGGCGCACGATCTCGGCATGGACGTGGTGGCGGAGGGCGCCGAGACCGAATCCGATGCGGTCGAGCTCGCCCAGCTCGGCTGCGAATTTGCGCAAGGCTTCGTGTTCGGCGAGCCGATGACCGCGGAAGCCGCCCGCGAACTGCTGATGAGCGAGCAGCAGCTCGAACCGGCGCGATAGAAACAGTTACTTCGCCGGCTCCCAGCCACCCGCGATCCAGCGCGGCCGCATCGCCGGCCCGCTAAGCGCGGCAACAAAGGCGCGCGCGTGATCCGGCTGCGTGCTGCTCGCCGGGATCGCCGCGGAATAGACCGTCCAGAGCTGCAACGCCTCCGGCAGCGGTGCGACCAGCTTCGCGCCCTTGGCGTGGATCTCGCTCATCAGGACGACGGCGATCTCGGCCTTGCCGTCCGCCACCTTGGCGACCGCATCGTTGCCGCCGGTGGCATGCACGCTCTTGGCGGTCACGATGTCCCTGATCCCGAAACCGTCGGCGATTTTCATCAGGTGGATGACCGAGGTGCCGCCGAGCTTGGGGTCGGTGTGGGCGATCGCCTTGGCGTTGATCAGCGCCCGCTTGAGCGCCTCAGGCGTCGAGACGTCGGGTGTGGGCGCGCCGTCGCGGATGACGACGCCGAGCCCGACGCGGCCGAGGTCGACGCGGCTGCCCGGCACCATCTTGCCGGACTTTTCGAGCTCGGCCATCAGCGGCCCGGAGGCGATGATCAGATCGGCGGGCTTTCCGGACGCGATGGTCTCGCGCAGCAGGCCGGTCGGACCGGTGGTGAAGTCGAACTTGTGGCCGGTCTGGCGCGAGTAATCCTCGATCATGCCGCCGACCACGCCGCGCACGGCGCCGGCGGAGATGACCTTGAGTTCGGCGGCAAGCGACGGTGCAGCCAGCAGCGTGGCCGCGACGACCATGACAGAACGAAACATGGCGAAATCCTCCCGAGCGCCGAGCCTCTGAAGGGCCGGGTCGCTGTATGGAAAGTCTGCAACTTTCCGCGGGTGGATACCAGGAGGTGTGGAAGGACTTTACCCGCCGCAGCGAGTGGCCGTCAGCCGGCTAGGCGTGGCCGACGTCGCTCGACAGCATGCCGGGGCTGACGCCGATCTTCTTCAGCGCGCGGTCGTACTTCGCCTCGATGTCGAGACCGAAGATCAACTCCGGGTCGGCGCTGCAATGCAGCCAGCCGTTGCTGTGAATCTCGGTCTCGAGCTGTCCCGGCGCCCAGCCGGCGTAGCCGAGCGCGAGGATCGCGGCCTCCGGCCCGGTGCCGCGCGCGATCGCCTTGAGGATGTCGAGCGTGGCCGTCAGGCAGATGCCTTCGTCGATCGGCAGCGTCGAGTTCTCGATGAAGAAATCGGCGGAGTGCAGCACGAAGCCGCGCTCGGTCTCGACCGGTCCGCCCTTGAGCACCTTGACGTCGCCGGCGCGCGAGGGAAGCTCGATCAAGTCCGCGGCCGGAATGACGTCGAGCTTCACCAGCAGATCGGGAAAACTGATATTCCGCGCCGGCTGATTGACCACGATGCCCATGGCGCCTTCAGAGGAATGCGCGCAGATGTAGATCACGCTGCGGGTGAACCGCTCGTCCTGCATGCCGGGCGTGGCGATCAGCATCTGGCCGTCGAGATAGCCGCGCGCGGAGCTCTTCTCGGGGGCTTTACGTGTCGTTCGCATCTGCGAAGGTTACCCCGATCCAATAGCCTTGGGAAACGAAACTTGCCGGAATGCAACGGTGTGTTCACGACCATGTTAGTGGTATGGGCGAGCCGTCTGCATTAAACGGGCGTCATGCATAAAGGTTTCCGCTCTGCCCGAATTTTGCCGGTATTGGCGATCGGTGGGCTGATCT
>CAMDEB010000134.1 GCA_945893085.1 Rhodoplanes serenus
CGAGATGGTCGGCCTTTCCGGCTTCGAGGGCCACTATCCGCATGAGCTGTCGGGCGGCATGAAGCAGCGCGTCGGCCTTGCGCGCGCGCTCGCCACCGATCCGGACGTGCTGCTGATGGACGAGCCGTTCGCAGCCCTCGACGCCCAGACCCGCGACATCATGCAGGCCGAGCTCCTTCGCATCTGGCACGAGGCGCGCAAGACCGTGCTGTTCGTCACCCACCAGATCGAAGAGGCGGTCTATCTCTCCGACCGCGTGATGGTGATGACCAAGCGTCCAGGCCACGCCAAGCGCACCTTCGCCATCGATCTGCCGCGGCCGCGCGATTACGAAATGCGGGTGACGCCGAAGTTCAACGATCTGAAGCTCGAAATCTGGAATGCCCTCAAGGACGAGATCACGGTCTAGCCCATGACCGAGCAAATGACCGACCGTATAACCGACCATATGACCGACGACGCCGCTCCGCACCTGGGCTTCGCCGAACGCAACCGCAAAGTCCTGCTCGGTTGCCTTTCGGTGGCGCTGTTTCTCACCGCCTGGCAGGCGGTGTTCCTGATCGTGCCGTACAATCCGCTGTTCATCAGCAAGCCAAGTATGATTGCCGGCAGCTTTGCCGAAATGGTCGCGTCCGGCGATCTGTTCCACGATCTCGCGGTCAGCGCGGTGCCGTTCGTCTATGGATTCACGGCGGCCGTGGTCGTCGGGGTATCGGTCGGCATCGTCATGGGCTGGCGCGTGCGCGTCGGCTACGCGCTCGATCCGCTGATGACGGTGTTCTACGCCAGCCCCCTGGTTGCGCTCGCGCCGCTGGTGATCGTGTTTTTCGGCGTCGGCGTGTCGGGCAAGGCGATCATCATCTTCCTGCTCTCGGTGTTCCCCTTCATCTTCAACGCAGCGGCCGGCGTGCGTGCGGTCGATCGCCTGCTGATCAATGTCGTGCGCTCGCTCGGCGGGGGCGAGAAGGACCTCTATCTCAAGGTGATCGTGCCGAGCGTTCTGCCCTATATCGTCGCCGGCGCACGCATCGCCGTCGGCCGCGGCCTGATCGGCGTGCTGGTCGCGGAATTCTTCGCGGCGTCCGAGGGCATCGGCTATGCGATCGCCCGGTTCGGCGATCTGTTCGCGCTCGACAAGATGTTCGCCTGCATCTTCGCCATCATGATCATCGCCGTGGTGTTCACCGAAGGCATTCGTTGGGCGGAGCGGTCCGCCTTCCCCTGGCGGGTCGGGCAATGAGCGAGATCCACGCGCTCGAAGGCGACATCGTGCCGGCCGCGCCGGCCGACGATCTCGCGCCGACGAAAAGCGTGTGGCGGCGGTTTGAGGCGCCCATCCTCGGCACCGCCAGCATTGTCGCGCTGCTGTTGGCCTGGGAGCTCTTGCCCTATTTGGTGCCGATCTCGGCCGGGACCAAGCTGTTCTTTACAACCCCGAGCCAGATCGGCGGCACGCTCTGGAACTTGTTCGCCACCGGCGCGATCTGGACGCCGCTGAGCGTCAGCGCGTCGGGATTCGCGCTTGGCCTCGGCCTCGCGATCGTGGTGGGCCTGCCGCTGGGCGTGCTGATCGGACGGTCGCGCACACTGAACGCGATGCTCGACCCGTTCGTCACCGCTTTCAATGCGACGCCGCGGCTGGTGTTCCTGCCGCTGCTGATGCTTTGGTTCGGGCTCGGGCTATGGTCGAAGGTGGTGATCGTGTTCATCGGCGCCCTGTTCCCGATCCTGATCAACACCTACGAGGGCGTGCGCAACGCCGACAAGGTGCTGATCAATGTCGTGCGTTCGTTTGGCGCCAAGGAATGGGACATCGCACGCCTCGTGGTGGTGCCCAATGCGATGCCCTACATCGTCGCGGGTCTAAGGCTCGCGATCGGCCGCGCCGTCCTTGGCGTGGTGGTGGCGGAGTTCTTCGGCGCGGAGTCGGGACTGGGCGTGATGATGGTCCAGGCGGCCGGCCGCTATCAGGTGGCGTTGGTGTTTTCCGGTCTGATCGTGTTCGCGGCGCTATCGCTCATGATGACGGCGCTGGTGCAATTGATCGAGCACCGGCTCAGCCGCTGGCGGCCGCAGCCGCGCGGCGAGTACTGACCGCTTCCGGTCGGTTACTTCGGCGCGTCGAGCTTGGTCGGAACGTAGCCCATCTCCTTGAGCGTCGACTCCAGGAGATCGCGCGCCAGGAACTGCTCCGGATCCGGCAGCGGCTTGTCCGCCGGCCACTCCTTGGCCGCGATCAGGTCGAGGCGGCGCGACTCGAACACTTCGCGGAACAGGTCCTTCGGCATTTCGACCCCGAACGAGTTGTGCAGCTCGTCCCAGACCAGCGCGGCCTGCGCGTCGGTCTCGATGCCGAGGTGTTCCCTGATGGTCGCGAGCGAGCCTGCCTTGTTGTCCCGGAAATACGTCACCCCCTTGGCGAGCGCGCGGATGAATTTCCGGATGGCGTCCTGGTTCTTCTCGAAATACTCCTCCGGCACCCAGAACGAGCCGCCGACGCGCGGCAGGTGATCGCCGGTGCGCAGCACGATCTTCATCCCGGCCTGCACGGCGCGCACCGACTGCGGCGAGGAAACCATTGCAGCGTGGATGTCGTTGTTGAGCAGCGCGGCGATCCGCTCGGGATCGCCCGGCAGCGAGATCACCTTGTAGTCGCGGCCGACCTGCATCTTGAAGAAGCGCGACAGTACCGTCACGCCTTCGTCGTAGTCGGCGGCGCCGGGGCGGGCGAAGCCGATCGTCTTGCCCTTGAGGTCCTCAGCCTTGCTGAGCTCCGGACGGGCTACGAAGACGTATTGCGGCTTCATCGACTGGTTGACCACGTAGCGGATTTTGGCCCCGCCCTTGAGCACGGCTTGCGCGCCGCCCGACGGGATCGGGATGAACTGAAGGTTGTTGGTGAGGCCGGCGCGGATCATCGCCGTGCCGCCCAGTTCGACGAAGCGCGCGTCGAGGCCCTCGTCCTTGAAGAAGCCCTTGTCCATCGCGATGTAGGATGGGATGTGCAGCCCGATGCCGCCGGTGATCTTGCCGATGGCGATCTTGGTCTGCGCCTCGGCCGTGCCGAGCGTGAGAGGAAGCGCAACCGCGGCCGACGCCGCGAGCGCGAGCAGGGACCGGAGCATCCGCATGGTGCTCATCCTTTCGAAAGCGATCGGCCTAACCGAGCCGGCGCGCAATACTATGCCCTAATTGGCCGGTGCGTCGAGCTTGGTTGGGACGTAGCCCATCTGCTTCAGCGTCCTGTCGAGGACATCGCGCAGCAGGAATTGCTCCGGGTTCGGCAGCGGCTTGTCCGCCGGCCATTGCTTTGCTGCGATCATTTCGGCGAGCCGCGACTCGAAGATTTCGCGGAACTGATCCGGGGGCAGCTCGGCGCCGAAGGTGTTGTGGGTCTGCTCCCAGACGATCTCGGCATCCTTGTCGCTCTCGACGCCGAGGTGCTCACGCAGCGTCCTGAGCGAACCCGCCTTGTTTTCGCGGTAGAACGTTGCGCCTTTGGCGATGGCCCGGATGAATTTCGGAATGACCTCCGGATTCTGGTCGACGAAGGCCTTGCGCGCCCAGAATGTGCCGCCGGCGCGCTGGATGTAGTCGCCGGTTCGGATCAGAATCTTCATTCCGGCGTTGAGCGCCCTCGGCGCGTGCGGCACCGAGATCAGCGCAGCATCGATGTCGCCGTTGATCAGCGCCGCGATCTTCTCGGGCTCGCCCTGGAACGAGATGACCTTGTAGTCCTTGCCGACCTCCATCTTGAAGGCGCGCCGCATCACCGCGGCACCTTCGTCGTAGTCGGCCGAGCCGGCGCGACCGTAGCCCATCGTCTTGCCCTTGAGATCCTCCGGCTTGTTGAAGTTCGGGCGCGCCGCGATCAGCCATTGCGACTTGAGCGACTGGCCGACCACGTAGCGGATGTCGGCGCCGCTCAGCGCCGCCTGTGCGCCGCCGGAAGGGATCGGAGTGAAATCGACGCTGCCCGACAGCCCGGCGGTGACCAGTGCTCTTCCTTGCAGCGAGACGAAGCGGGCATCGAGGCCTTCGGCCTTGTAGAACCCTTGGTCCATCGCGACGTAGCTCGGAACGTGGAAGCCGCTGCCGCTGAGAATCTTGCCGATGGTGATCGCGGTCTGAGCGTGAGCGGCATCGAGAGCGAGGGGGAAGGCCAGGATCAACGCCGCGATGGGAGCGAGCAGGGTTCGGAGCATCCGCATGGCATTCTCCTTTTTGGGCCGGTCGAGCCGGCGCGAGACGGGCAAATCTCGAAGGGCGTCGTTGTCTGAGCGCGGAGCAAGAAACTAACGGCGCTGGGTCGCTCCGCAGTGTATTCGTTCTATCCCATCCGGCAACCGCATGGTGTCCATTGCACGGCAGCGACATACGGCCGCGTCCGCCGGCGGTATCCCGCGCCAAATTGCCGGCGCGAGCCGGGATGCCTATGTTGAGGTTTGAGAGGCGAGGCAGGAAATGGACATGAATCGGCGCGACGCGATCCGGCTTGGATTGTCTTCATTGGCTGCGACCGCGTGGTCGCCGGCATCGGTGTTGGCGCAGGCGCAATATCCCGATCGGCCGATCCGGCTGATCGTGCCGTTTGCCGCGGGCGGCGTGGTCGACGTGATTGGCCGCCTGTGGGGCGAGCAGATGAAGGCGCCGCTCGGCACCGTGGTGATCGAAAACCAGGGCGGCGGCGGCGGCACCATCGGCGCGGCCGATGTCGCGCGCGCGACGCCGGACGGCTATACGGTGCTGCTCGGCAACACCAGCACGCAGATTCTCAATCCGGCGATCATGCCGCGCCCGCCCTACGATCCTGCGAGCGCGTTCGTGACGGTCAGCATCCTCGCCAATTCGGCGGTGTCGATCGCCGTGCATCCTTCGGTGCCGGCGAAGACGCTGAGCGAGCTGATCGCCCACATCAAGGCCAACCCCGGCAAGATGTCCTATGGCTCGCCGGGCGCGGGCACGTTCACCAATCTTGCCGGCGAGATGTTCAAGCAGCTCGCCGGCACGCCGGACGTGACGCACATTCCCTACAAGGGCGCCGGGCCCGGCATGTCGGATCTGGTGAGCGGGCACATTCCGATAATGGTGCTCAACATCACCAACCAGGCGATCGCGCTGCATCAGTCCGGCAAGATTCGGATCGTTGCCGTTTTGACTCCGAAGCCGCTCGGCGTGCTGCCGGATGTTCCGATCGGGGCGCAGACGCTGCCGAGCCTGGTCGCGATGCTGTTCACGGGATTGTTTGTCCCCGCGGGGACGCCGAAGGCGATCATCGATCGCATTGCGGAGGCCAACCGAGCGGCGATGGCGAGCGACGAATTCAAGAAGAAGCTGATCGCGACCGGTTTCGATCCGGTGGTCGATACGCCGGCGGAAGCGCAACGCTTTGTCGATGCCGAGCGCGCGCGCCTGGTTCCGCTGGTTAAATCGGTCGGATTCAAGATGGAATAGCGCCGCAGAGCGGCCATTCCAATTCGCGATAGTGGGCCGAAGCCGCCCATGATAAGACTGCCGCAACGTTCAATGGAGACTACCATGGCATCGACCGAAAAGCTCCCGCTCGTGCGGATCGCACCGAACAACCAGGTGTTCGACCTTCCGGTCATCGTCGGCATCGAGGAGGGGCTGTTCGCCAAGGCGGGCCTCGACGTGCGCTTTTCGGCGACCCACGCCGACCGCGAGAAGGACAACGCCGTGCGGCCGATCATGTCGCGGCTCAAGGAGCAGCTCTACGATTGCGGTTCGGCGGACAGCTACAACGTCTGCGAATGGGCCAGCATCGACCGGCTCGAGCGCGGCACGCGCGGCGGCAACATCGCGGCGCTGCGCGCGGCGGTCGCGGCGCAGGCGATCCTGACCTTCGACGAGTCGCTGCAGGTGCCGCGCGACATGGCGGATGTCCCGGTGGTGGTCCAAGAGCTGACCGGCTCGCATTACACCACGGTGCAGATGCTCGAAAGCGCGGTCGGCGCGGAACACGTCAAGATCGAGCACGGCCGCCTGCCGCAGATGCGCTGGGAGGGGCTCAAGAACCGCACCTATCGCGCGGTCACGGTGATGGAGCCGTTCATCAGTCTCGGCCTGAAGGAAGGCGCGCATATCGTCGCCGCCTCGTTCTATCGCGGCGGCGAGGTGATCTCGCCCGATCTCACGGTCGAGCAGCGCAAGAGCTACTACGACGCGGAGAATGCGGCGGTCGATCTGATCAACGCCGATTTCTACAAATACGCCCACCACGTCACGGCGCATGCCAAGGGCGCCTTGCAGCCGCACGAGCTGCTGCGGGCCTTCGTGCGCTACAAGCACGTCGATTACTACGACACGACGCTGTTCGAGCGGACCTACGACTGGATGAAGGCGAGGGGCCTCACCGAGGGCCAAAGCCAGCATTCGTCGCTCGTGGTCTGAGCTTCACGCACGAGCCTGCCGCAGCCATCGCGCCGCATCCGGCGCGGTGACTGCCGCTTTCACGTCGTTAGCTCATTTGCGCTGGTCTATCGGCGCGCCTGGCGTTTGGCGTAGCGCGCGTCGCGCGCGGCCTTCTGGTCGGCCAGCAGCTTGCGGATGCCGTCCAGGTGCTGGGTTTTTTCACGCTCAGTCTGTTCGGCCGTTTCGCGCTCGGCTTGCTCTGCCAGCTCGCGATCACGTTGCGCCTGCCGTGCGAGCTCAAGCTTGCGTGCCTCGGCCGTGGCCTTGCGCTCGGTGGCGCGCTGCTCGCGGGCATCGTGAATCGCCTTGCGTTCGGCTTCGCGTTGCAGAACGGCTGGATCGTCGGGACTGGGCTGGGCGCGGAACTTTTCCAGTGCCGCCTTCTTGGCGGCCGCTGCGGCTGTCTGTCGGTCAACAAGAGTAGGATCTCTAAAGCTACCCATAGGCTCAGGCTTCCTTTCAGGATTTTTTACGGACGGGTTTCTTGGCTTCGGCCAAGCCGGCCGCGTCGGCGGCCTCCTTGGCCAATCGGAGTGATCTCAACCGCGAGGTCTTTTCGCGAACCGCGCGAGCATCGGCCTCGTACTGCGCCATGGCCTTGGCGCCCTCTTGCTTGGCCTTCTGCGCCTTGGCGAATTTGGCTTCGGCCAGCTCGCGGCCTTCCTTCGATTGATTGTTCAATGATGGCTCCTATCGGCCAGAACGAGGAAGAAAAACGCGGGGGAGGGCGCCCAAGGCTTGGGCCCAGGACCTGGGCCCAAGAAATTTCAACAACAATATCATGCGGATGACAGTGATTCTCCAGCAATATAGGGACTGCCGCCGCGGATTTCATCGGGATTTTGTGAGATCGGGCAGCATATCCCCCAATCGCGGCCGATCTCGGGCGCCGCGCAGGAGCGGGGTGCGGCCCGCCCGAGGTTCGATTTCGAGGCGATCAGGCGATGATCAGCGCGACGCCGCGCGTTGCCGCTGCTGCGCGCGGGTCTGCGGCGGCGGCGGGGCTGCGGGGGTGATCCCGAACAACTGATCGAAGAACGACGGGCCTCGCCATCCGGAGCCCGAACTGCCGGCGAAGCTGCCGTTGGGCATGCGCACCGGCACCGCCGAGGTGTTCTTCGGCCGATCCATCGGCACGTCCGCCATCCGGCGCTCCGAGCCCTTCAGATTGGCCAGGACCCGGGTGTCGCGACCGTAGATGTCCTCGCGGATGACCAGCTTGCCGTTGTCGTCGACGAAGGCGGTCTGGTAGGTCAGGTGGACCGGGATCGACTTCGGGAAATTGATGTTGATCTCCAAGCCGCCGAACATCTTTTTCAGCCGCTCCTGGGTGTAGCCTTCGTTCGGCAGCGCCAGCGACAGGATTTTCTCGCCGTACATCAGCGGATTTTCCACCCGCATGCAGCCGTGGCTGTAGGCGCGCTTGTCGTGGGCGAACAGGTGCTTGTCCGGCGTGTCGTGCTGGTAGACCAGGAACTTGTTGGGGAAGTTGAAGCGGATGCGGCCGAGCGCGTTGCGGTCGCCCGGCGGCTGGTAGATGCGCACGGTGCCGTCGGGGTTCTGCTCCACCTTCAGGCCGATCCGCTCCAGCGCCTGCGGGTCGTTCTGCAGCGCCGGCAGATATTCGTTCTTGATGATCGAGGGCGGCACGTTCCAGGTCGGATTGACGGTGATGAACTTCATCTCCGCGCTCATGATCGGCGTCGCGAGGTGCGGCTTGCCGACCACGATCTTGGTGTTCCAGTACAGCTTGCCGTCGCGGACCAGCCGCAGCGAGTAGTCCGGGATGTTGACCATCACATAGATATTGCCAAGCTCGCGCGGCATCCAGCGCCAGCGCTCCAGGTTGGCGACGATGGTGTCGACGGTGTGATCGCGGCTCGGCCCGTTCAGCGCCAGCAGCGTCGCCGCATTCAGTTGCCCGTTGGCCTGCAGCTCGCGCTGCTTCTGGAACGCCGCGACCGCGTCGGCCAGCGGTTTGTCGTAGGCGGTGCTGGACGCGTCGCCGGCCACGCCGAGACGCTCGCGCAACTGCGGCACGCGCGGATCGTCCATGACGATCTCTTTGCCCTTCTTGTCCTTGGCCAGCTTGAGCACCGGTCCGCTCGGGATGCGGATCGCCCCGGCATCGCTCTTGCTGCCGCGGGCTTCGGCGAGCTTTGCCTTCAACGCCTTGTAGCCCGGCTGCTGCGGGTTGAAGCCGTCGAGCGCAGCCTTCACGTCGGTGGCGCTGGCGAGCTTGGCCAGCACGTCGGCGGGATCGGACTTCACCTGGTCGTAGTCGATGTCGGCGGCGATCCGGGTGAAATGCACGCGGCCGTTTTGGGCATGGCGCGCGAAGCTCAGCACCGCCTGGGTGAACCGCAGCTCGGCCTCGGCCAGCGCGTCCGGCTCCAGGCCGGCCTTGATGTCGGGGGTCGAATAATCGGCCGGGTCGAGCCCATCGGCGTCGACGCCCGCGAGATAGGCGACCGTGGCCTTGGCGCGCTCGTTCATCGCGCCATTGGCGATCCAGAGCGGCGCGTGGTTCCGGCCGCCGTAGAACGCTTCGAGGGTGGCGCGTTCCCGCTTGCCGCCGATGACGCGGTCGAACTTGCCGGCGCCGAGCTCGCGCAGCTTGTCGGCGATGGCGGTGTCGGCTGCGACCGCGGACGCGGTCGCATATTGCACCGTGCCGGTGGTCTCCGGCGCGGGGGGCGCCGCTGTTTCCTTCGGCGTGTCCTTGGACGTCACGGCGCCGGGCGCCGGGCCGAGGTCGGCCGCCGTCGGCGGCGGCAGCTCGGCGGTGTCCGGCATTGGCACAGCGGCTTCGATTTCGGTGCTGGATTGGGCAAAAGCCAGGTTCGGAGTGCCCAAGAACGCCAAAGCCGCGGCCACGGCCGCCCCGGTCAACAGCTGATCAAGGCGCGCACGCCGCATGGGATCGTCTCCAAAGGGTCTGCGAAACCGTAATTTACACAGGTTAACACGTGTTTGTAGCCCGAGATTCCCCCGCTGGCCAGATGGATGACCCCGGGTCCTCCGTTTCCATCGCGGGTGGATCAAATTTGCAACGCCGCGTCGCTCTCCGGGGTTCCCCCGGTCGTGCCAGGGCAGGGCCGCGACGCGGGCGTTGGCGCTATTTCGACGATCGCTCGACCGGCTTGAACTGCATCGCCCGCTCGATGCGCGCCACCGCGGCGGCGTTGCGCTCATCGATGCCGGACACCTTCGCCTCCCGGTTGGTGCGCTCGATCAGCCGGGTGAGCTCGTTCCGGGTCGCATTGGGGATCGTGTCGAGCCGCTCCACCTGGTCGGCCAGGTGATCGAGCGAAGGCGGCACCGGCTTTTTCGAGAATGCGATCGCCGTGAGCAGCAGCGCGGCCACCCCGCTGAGCCATATGATTCGCATGCGTCGCCCCCGTTGCCGCCGCGCCCCTATGTCTGAGTCGGGCGCGGACGGGAAGGTGGAAACGATAGCGGATGCGATTTGACGTCCGTGTGACGAAGCACGCATCAACGGATTGCCGCGCAATTGTCGCAAGATGAAACTGGCGACCCCGGCTGAAAGGGCAGGAGTCAGTCGAGTCAGTGACTTACAGTGACTAACAGCCACAACGGTACCGGCGCACAATAAGGGGCTTCCTCGCGAACTGACTAACGCCTCTTGGTGCTCGCCTTGCATCCGTCGCCTCCTCAACGGCCGCAACCGACCCCCGATGTCTGAGTCGGGCGTGAATCGGAAGGCAGAATGTAGCGACCCGGCAGTTAAACGGATGTGACTAGGCGCACTTTGCGCGATGAGACCCGCGAGCGCCGCCGCCGCAAGAATTACAGAGCGCATCAATCCTGGGTTGTATGGCGCTGTAAGGTCGCCTACCTTGCAGCGCCGCCCCAACAGCTTGGCGTCAGCCCGAAGACGAGGGACGATGTTCAAATTTCTTCGCCGCAATCCGCCGGCCCCCGAGCCTGCGCCGGTTCCGCATTTC
>CAMDEB010000135.1 GCA_945893085.1 Rhodoplanes serenus
AACCGCCGCAACAACCCGCTCCCGTAGATCAAGCGAATAGGGTCGAGCCATTGGATGCTGGCCTCCATCCCAGCCAGCATCTTGAATCAGAACCGCTCCGATTTGGGAATCCCAAAATCGATTCAGTCCCAATGAATCAGACTCTAGCCTCCGGCTACGCCGGCATCGACAATCCGCTGTTCTACCGCGACAACACCATGATGCTGCTCGGCGACGCCAAGAAGATGTCGGAGAACATCGTCAAGTCGATGTGATTTTCTAATCCAACTTGATGCCCATTCCGCGGACGATCGGCGTCCAGCGGGCCATTTCCGACTCGACGTAGCGCCGGTAGGCCGCGGGATCGAGACCAGGCTGCGGCTCGAACGTTCCGGAGATCAACAGCTTCTGGTAGTCCTTATCGGCCAGCAGCTTGAGGTTTGCCTGCGAAATCTGATCGATGATCGGCTTGGGCGTTGCCGCCGGCGCGAACACGCCGATGAAATTCGGCGTCACCAGATCGGGTATGCCCTGCTCGACCGCGGTCGGAATCTCGGGCGCGGCCTCCAGGCGCTTGTCGTTGGTCACCGCAAGGATCCTCGCCTTGCCGGCGCGGTGCAATTCGAGCACGTGGTTGGTCATCGCCGGCACGATCATCGGAATCTGTCCGGCGATGAGATCGACAATCGCCGGCCCCGCGCCCCGATAGGGCACGTGGATCAGATCGCTGAGCCCGGTGCGCAGCTTGAATAGCTCGCCGGTGAGATGGTTGAGCGAGCCGTGGCCGGCGCTGCCATAGGATACCTTGCCGGGATTGGCCTTGACGTAGGCGAGAAGCTCCTTGAGGTCCTTCACCGGCACGGCCGGATGAACCGTGATGGCGAACGCCGTGATCGCGATGCCCGACACCGGCGCCAGGTCCGTCATCGGATCGTACAGCGGCCGGTTCTTGAGCAGTCCCTCGGTGATGTGCGTGGTCGCGCCGGCGTGCAGGATGGTGTAGCCGTCGGGCTGGGCACGAGTTGCGGCCGCGGCGCCGAGCGCGCCGCCGCCGCCGCCGATGTTCTCGATCACGATCGTGCCCAGGAACGGCTTGATCCGCTCCGCCCATGGGCGGGCGATGGTGTCGTAGGCGCCGCCCGGCGGGAACGGAACGATCAGACGGATCGGCCGGTCGGGATATTTGGCTTGGCCGAATGCCCGGCGCGGCAGAAGTGCAGGCGCCGACAGCGCCGCCAGCCCGCATGCGAGAAAATCGCGTCGCTTCACCATGGATGTCCCCCCGGTTTCATCCCAGTTGCGGACCGCTAGTTAAGGTCGCTTTCGGCCGCGTTGCAACCGGGGTGAATGGTCGCCGGCGGCGATTTTAGGCTAGTCGCCGATCGGCGAAATCCGGAACTCCATCACCTCCGGCAGGCCGCACAGGTGCTTGGACAGCGCCTCGGCTTTGCCGCGATCCCGACTCTTGATCGTCATGCGGTATTCGAACTGCTTGTCGCTCAACTCACCGCCCTGTGGCGCGGATGAAGCCGTGCTATCAAGACGCCATGACGTTGCTCAAGGCCCTGATCGGCGTGCTGGTGGTGTGCGGCGGCTTCGTCGCGCTGATGTATTTCACGCAGCGCTCGCTGATGTACTTCCCCGACAGGTTCCGCACCGAGCCGGCGGAAGCGGGCTTCGCTGCGGCCGAGGCGATCGTGCTCGACACCGCCGACGGCGAGAAGGTAATCGCCTGGCACGTGCCGCCGCGCGACGGCAAGCCTCTGGTGCTGTACTTCCACGGCAACGGCGGGGCGTTGCGCGGCCGCGTTGACCGGTTCCGTGCGCTCACCGCCGACGGCTTAGGCCTGCTCGCGCTCAGCTACCGCGGCTACGGCGGCTCGACCGGCAGCCCGACCGAGACCGGGCTGTTGGCGGATGCGGCCGCGATCTTCGGTTTCGCTGTCGCGCGCGTTCCGCCGGAGCGGATCGTGCTGTGGGGCGAGTCGCTCGGCACCGGCGTCGCGATCGCCCTTGCCGCCGAGCGCAAGGTCAAAGCCCTCGTGCTGGAAGCGCCGTTCACCTCGGCCGCCGACGTCGGCGCCGCGGTGTACTGGTTCCTGCCGGTGCGGCTGTTGATGAAGGACCAGTTCCGCTCCGACCAGCGCATCGGCAAGGTGAGCGCACCGGTGCTGATCCTGCACGGCGGGCGCGACCGCGTGGTGCCGATGGCGTTCGGCGAGCGGCTCTATGCGCTGGCGAACGAGCCGAAGCGAATGGTGCGTTTTCCCGACGGCGGCCATAGCGATCTTGATGCGCATGGCGCGCAAAATGTGGTGCGCGCGTTTCTGGAGGGAGGGTAGGGCGCAGCTCTACGTCGCGACCAGCTCCGCCTCGCGCGCCTTCGTGTGGGCGTTCCGCGGCTTCGGCAGGCCGAGATTCTCCCGCAATGTCGAGCCTTCGTATTCGGTGCGGAACAGCCCGCGGCGCTGCAATTCCGGAACCACCTGATCGACGAAATCGTTGAGCGAGCCGGGCAGCCATGCTGGCAGCAGGTTGAAGCCGTCGGCGGCGCCGCCCTTGAACCAGTGCTCGAGCTCGTCGGCGATCTGCTTCACCGTTCCCTTGACCATCCAATGCGCCCGGCCGGCGACGGCGCGTTTCGCGGTCTGCCGCAGCGTGAGGTTTTCCCGGCGCGCGAGCTTCACGTAGGACGGCGGCGAGCTCATCCGCGCCGAATTGCCGGAAAAGTCCGGCAACGGGCCATCCAGGGGATAGACGCTGAGATCGATACCGCCGAGCATTTCGCTGAAGCTGTGCAGCGCGACCTCGATCGGCACCAGATCGTTCAGCTTCTGGAATTTCTCCTCCGCCTCCTCCGCGGTGCGGCCGACATAGATCGACACGCCCGGCATGATCTTCAGCTCGTCCGGCGAGCGGCCGAAGCTTGCCATGCGTCCCTTCACGTGGGCGTAGAACGCCTGCGCCTGCTCGAACGAGGCCTGCGCGGTGAACATCACGTCGGCCACGCGCGCCGTCAGTTGCTTGCCCGGCTCCGACGCGCCCGCCTGCACCAGCACCGGACGGCCCTGCGGCGAGCGGGCGCTGCTCAGCGGTCCTTTCACCGAGAAGTGCTTGCCCTTGTGATTGAGGATGTGCATTTTTTCCGGATCGAGATAGCGGCCCGAAGCCTTGTCGCGCGGGAACGCATCCTCCTCGAAGCTGTCCCACAGGCCCAGCGCAACGTCGGCGAATTCCTCCGCCCGGTCGTAGCGGTCGCCGTGCTCCATGTGGCTGTCGCGGCTGTAGTTGAGCGCGCCTTCGCGGTTGCCGCCGGTGACGAAATTCCATCCGGCGCGGCCGCCGCTGAGCTGATCGAGCGAGGCGAACATGCGCGCCGCGGTGTAGGGATCGGTGTAGGTGGTGTGGCAGGTCGCGATCAGACCGATGTTCTTGGTCAGGACGGAAAGGGCGGCCAGCGCGGTGAACGGCTCGAACTTTTCGATGGCATCGCGGTAGCTCAACAACTCCGGATTGTTGACGCCATAAATTCCAACGGAGTCGGCGATGAACAGCATGTCGAGCTTGCCGCGCTCCATGGTGCGGGCGAACTCGGTCCAGCGTTCGATGTTCTCGGCCGAATCCGCATACGCGTCAGGATGTCGCCATCCGGCCATGTGGTAGTTTGAGTTACCGTGCATGAACACGGCGAGCTTGACCTGCGATGGCGAGGCGGCTCTTGTCCGGTCAGCCATTGCCCTTCCTCCGACGGTGCGATGTGCGCCCGTGCTCGGTCCAAGATTGGACCGTCGGACAATAAGTGACAAGATCAACCAAACTGCTCGGGAGGAATTATGCGCGTCACCCGGTCCTTGAAAACGCTCGCCCTGGTTGCCGCGCTCGGCACCGTCGCTGCGAGCAATGTGCGCGCGCAGGATTATCCGTCGCGCAGCGTCCGCGTCGTGATTCCGTTCGCGCCCGCCGGCGTGACCGATATCGTCTCACGGATCGTGTTCGACGCCATGTCGTCGAAGCTCGGTCAGCCGATGGTGATCGAGAACCGGCCCGGCGCCAGCGGCACGATCGCGACCGAATTCGTCGCCGATGCGGCTCCCGACGGCTACACCTTGCTGATCAACGATCCCTCCGGACCGCTCGCGACCAGCGTGAGTCTGTATGTGTCGCGTCCCTTCGATCCGCTCAAGCGGCTCGCGCCGATCGCAATGTTCGGCTCGACAGGCGCGATCGTGGCGGTGCCGAGCACGCTGCCGGTGAAGACGCTGCAGGAGTTCGTGGCGCTCGCCAAGGCCAAGCCGAACGAAATGTTTTTCGGCTCGACCGGCATCGGCACGCCGGGGCATCTCAACGGCGAGCTGTTCAGGTCCGTGGTCGGCATCGAGGCGACCCATGTGCCGTATCGCGTCGGCACCCAGGGCGTCACCGATCTGCTGAGCGGCCGGCTGACATTCTGGGTCATCCCGCTGCCGGCGGTGTTTCCCTACGTGAAGGACGGACGCATCCGAGTGCTCGCCGTCGCCGGCGAGCAGCGCCTTGCCGACCTCCCGGATGTCCCGACGGTCAAGGAGAGCGGTTTTTCGGAGCTCGATCTCTCCACCATGTACGCGATGTTCGCCCCGGCCGGCGTGCCGCCGAATGTCGTGGCCAGGCTGTCGAGGGCGACCGACGAGGTCCTCAACATCGACACCGTTCAGCAGCGGCTGAAGCTGGCCGGCGTGCAGCCGCTCATCGCGCCGGCGGCGCGGGTGACCGAGGTGTTGAAGACCAAGATCGGCCAGTGGGCCGAGGTGATCAAGCGCGCGGGCATCACGCCGCATTGAATCGGGGTCGCGTCCGGGCGCGGCTCAGAACGTCTGGTAGCTCTCGCCCATCTTGCCGCCGACGCGGGTGAAGCCGGTCTTCGCCGGCTCGTGGTCTTTCCTGATGTTGAGCGCCTTGGCGTAGGAGCCCGCCGCCTTGTCCTTCTCGCCGAGCCGCTCGTAGGCGAGCCCGCGGCTGGTCCAGGCCTGCAGGTTCTGCGGCTCGGCCTGCACCGCGTCGTCGAGGTCGCTCGCCGCCGACTTGAAATCGTTGATCGCCATGTAGCTCAGGCCGCGCGCGATGAACGGCTCGGCCTCCTGCTGCGACAGGCCGACCGCGGTGGTGAAATCGTCGATCGCGAACTGATGCTGGCGCTGGCTCTGATAGAGCATGCCGCGGTTGTAGTAGGCCTGCGCGCTGTCGGGCCGGATCGCGATCGCCTTGTTGAAGTCGTTGAAGGCGTTGAGCGCCTGGCCCTTCTGCCGGTGCACGATGCCGCGCCCGATATAGGCCACCGCGTAGTTGGCATCGAGCTCCAGCGCCTTGTTGTAGTCGGCGAGCGCGAGGTCGGCCTTCCGGGTCTGGCGGTAGATCAGCGCCCGGTTGGCGTAGGCCTGGGCGTAGTTCGGGTCGAGACTGATCGCCTTGTTGAAGTCGGCGAGCGCCTCCTGGGTGCGGCCGGCCTGGCCGAACACCGAGCCGCGCATGTTGTAGGCCTGCGGGTCGCTCGGATTGCGCTGCACAACACCGGTGAGCGAGGCGATGTTGGACGGCGAGGCGGCGAACTGGTTTTCCTCGCTCTCGGGGGTGGTGGTGCTGATGTTGGAACTGGCGCAGCCGGCCAGCGCCGCGGCCGCGGTCAAAAGCACGACGCGGGCAAGGTGGGCTCGGGTGAGCAAGTTTGGGCGCGCGCTGCTCATGGGCTCGGTCACGTGTTCACCCGACGAATGCGGCGAACGTTCGACGATACCGCGAGGCCCCTCAAAACGATAGCGCGGGCCGGATTGAAACCCGCCCGCGCCGTGGATAACCGAAAATCGTGAAACGTCAGCGGCCGAAACCGCCACCGCCGCCAAAACCGCCGCCATTGCCGCCGAAGCCGCCACCGCTGCGACCCGCGCCGCCACGGCCGCCGCCCGGTCCGCCGCGTCCGCCACCGGGGCCGCCCGCGGCGCCCGGCAGAATCCGCGGCTTCATCGGAATCAGGCCCTCGCGCTGCGCGCGCTTGCGCGCCAGCTTGCGGGCGCGGCGAACCGCCTCCGCCTTCTCACGAGCCTTCTTTTCCGATGGTTTTTCGTAATGGCCGCGAAGCTTCATCTCGCGGAAGATGCCCTCGCGCTGCATTTTCTTCTTAAGCGCCTTGAGAGCCTGATCGACGTTATTGTCCCGGACGAGAACCTGCACGCATCGTTCCTTCTGAAAGCCGTTGCTCGATGTGATGAGCGGGGGAGGCCCTGAGAGCCTTCCGAGTCGGGCGCTGGTAGCAGGTTGGGGATGAAAAGTCCATCAGGGACGGGGGATTTATGCGATTCCGGTCCTAGGGCCGGCCCGTCCGAAGCGCCTTCAGGCGATGATGTCGGGGGTGAGCTGGTCTTCGATCTGGATGATGCGATCGCGCAGCACCAGCTTGCGTTTCTTCAGGCGCTGGACCTGCAAAAGGTCGGATCCGGGGGCGTTGTGCAACGCCTCGATCGCGACATCGAGGTCACGATGCTCCTGGCGCAGGCGCGCCAACTGCGACTTCAATTCGCGGAGGTCCTCGTCCTTCATCGCCGCCGCTGCGCTGAGCCCCTCCAAGGGCGCCTTTGCGGAACTTCCAGCCACGGGCGCGAGACCTGGAATCAACACAAAATCTTGAATTCGCATGATTTTTTCGACTCGCCCTGGTCGATCTTACACCCGCAGCCGGGCTTCGTCCCCCGCCGCGGACTCAAGGATAGGTAAGCAATTATTGTCCGGTCTCAAGCCCGGTTCAAGCTGCTCAAATAAGCAGCGATTCAGGATAGTGGGGATTTGCTGCATTGCAGCGGAAGCGGGCAATCGACTTGCCGCCGACCTCATGGCAGACTGACCGGGTCAGGGGTTCGTTTCTGATTCTATGGAGACATCCCACCATGCCCATCCAAGCTCATCTCGTAGAACTGGAAAAGCGCCACCGGGCGCTCGAGGATGAAATCGCCGATGCGATGAATCATCCCTCGACCGACGGTCTGAGACTCGCTGAATTGAAGCGTCGCAAGTTGCTGGTAAAGGACGAGATCACGCGGCTGCGGCACGATGACGCCGCCGCCAGCGTACACTGAGCCCGCCCGCGTCTTCATTGGTATGTGATAGCCGAATTTAGCCGCCGGCTCTCGCCACGGGAGCCGGCGGTGCTATTTTGTCTGCCAGTCGAAAATGGGAATGGGGAGGACGCCGTGAAGAAACGACACGTGATGGCGGCAGCGTTGCTGGCTGCGATGCTGACGGCGTTCGGCGCGGCGCAGTCCGCGTTCGCGCAGGACTATCCGACGCGAACGGTGACGCTGGTGGTGCCTTATCCGCCGGGCGGCGGCGTCGACGTCCTGGCGCGCGTCGTCGCCGACAAGCTTTCAGGCATTCTCGGGCAGCAGGTGATCGTCGACAACCGCGTCGGCGGCTCCGGCATCGTCGGCACGCGCGCCTTCATTCGCACTGCGCCGGACGGCTACACGCTGTTCCTCGGCCACACCGGCTCGATCTCGATCAACCCGAGTCTGTACGCCAACGCCAACTTCGACCCGCGCAAGGACTTCGCCCCGATCGGGCTGATCGCCTCGATGCCGGTCGCGTTGCTGGCGCATCCGTCGTTCCCCGGCAAGACGATCGCCGACGTGGTCGCCATCGCCAAGAAAGAAGGCGGCAAGTTCAACATCGGCACCTCGGCGATCGGCACCGGCGGCTATCTGACGGCAGAGCTGTTCAAATCGGTCACCGGCGTCCAGGCTCAGATCATCCCTTACAAGGGCACCGCGCAGCTGATGAACGATCTGGTCGGCGGGCATGTGCCGGTGGCGTTCGGCGTGCTGCCGCCCGCGCTCGGCAATCTCTCGGCCGGAACGCTGCGCGGCATCGCGATGCTCGACCAACGACGCTTCAGCGGGCTGCCCAACGTGCCGACCGCCCACGAGTCCGGCTTGCCGGGCTTCGACTCGGTGCTGCATTACGGTCTGCTCGCGCCTCCCGGCACGCCCAAGCCGATCATCGACAAGCTCAACACGGCACTGCGCGCTTTGGTGAACACCGATGAGATCAAGAAGCGCATCAACAACGAGGGCGGCGATCCGCTGACCAGCACGCCCGAGGAATACGCCGCCGACATCGATCAGGAAGAGCGGAAGTGGGGCGCGCTGATCAAGAAACTCAACCTGAAGGTGGAGTGATGCGGCGCGCGCAAGCCGCCGCAGCCGCGGTTGCCGCCGCCGTCCTGTTCGCGGCGGCGCCCGCGCCGGCGCAGGATTATCCCACCCGGTCGATCACGCTGGTCGTTCCGTTCCCGGCGGGCGGCGGCAATGACGCGCTGGCGCGCATCGTGGCGGAGAAGATGAGCAAATCGCTCGGCCAGCAGGTGGTGGTCGAGAACCGCGGCGGCGCCGGCGGCACCATCGCGACGCGCGCGGTCGCGAAAAGCGCACCTGACGGGTACACGCTGGTGCTGAGCTACACCGGCACGTTCGCCATCAACCCAACGCTCTATCCCAACGCCGGCTACGATCCGCGCAAGGACTTCGCGCCGATCGGCCCGATCGCATCGCTGCCGAGCATCCTGGTGGTGCATCCGTCCGTTCCGGTCCGCTCGACCACGGAGCTGATCTCATACGCCAAGGCCAACCCGGGCAAGGTCAACTACGCCTTCGTCCCGGGCACCGTCGGGCACATCTCGACCGAGATGTTCGCGCGCACCGCGGGCATCGCGCTCACCAACGTCCCCTACAAGGGCAACGGCAATGCGATCGCGGACCTCCTCGGCGGCCACGTCCAGATGATGTTCCTCTCGGTCCTGCCGGTGGCGGGCAACGTGCGCAACGGCACGCTGCGGGGGCTTGCGGTGACGAGCGCCGCGCGCTCGCGGCTCGTTCCCGACGTGCCCGCGATCTCGGAGGCCGGGCTGCCCGGCTTCTCGGCGGACATCTACTACGGATTGGCAGCGCCCGCCGGTACGCCGCGCTCGATCATCCAGCGGCTGAACGGGGATCTGCGCTTGGCGGTGGCAGCGGACGACGCCAACCACAGACTGGTGAGCCAGGGCGCCGTGCCGCTGTCGAGCACGCCGGAGGAATACGCAGCCGACATCGATGCCGATGAAAAGAAGTGGTCGGCGCTGGTGAAAAGTCTCAACCTGAAATTCGAGTAACGTTCATGCCGTCATGGAAAGTATCGTTCGCTCTCGCCGCCGCATTCGCGTTCGTCGGCATTGCCGCTAAAGCCCGCGCGCAGGACTATCCCACCAGGCCGATCACCCTGATCGTGCCGTTCCCCGCCGGCGGCGGGGTCGATGTGATCGGCCGCATCGTCGCCGAAAAGCTCGCCTCGGCGCTCGGCCAGCCGGTGATCATCGACAATCGCGGCGGCGCCGCCGGCGTGATCGGTACGCGCGTCGCCAAGGCCGCGGCGCCCGACGGCTACACCCTGGTGATGGCGACCTCGGGATCGATCGCGATCAATCCGACGCTCTACGCCAACCCGGGCTACGAGCCGCGCAAGGACCTGGCGCCGATCGGGCTGATCTCCTCGACGCCGATCGTGCTGATGGCGCATCCGACGGCGCCGCAGAAGACGCTGGCCGAGGTGACGGCATTCGCCAAGGCCAATCCGGGCAAGCTCGACATCGGCACGCCGCCGCCGGGCACCAGCGCCTATCTCGGCGCCGAGCTGTTCAAGTCGCTGGCCGGGATCGACTTCACCATCGTCACCTACAAGGGGACCGGACCGCTCACCACCGATCTGATCGGCGGCCACGTCAAGCTCGCGCTCAACGTGCTGGCGCCGGCGCTGAGCAATCTGCAATCGGGCGGCCTGCTCGCGCTCGCGGTGCTCGGTCCAAAGCGCTCGACGCTGCTGCCCAGCGTGCCGACCTCGGCGGAGGCCGGGCTGCCGGGCTTCGAGTCCGGGTTGAACTACGGCCTGCTGGCGCCGGCCGGCACGCCGCGCCCGATCATTGAAAAGCTCAACGCGGCGCTGCGCGCGGGCGTCGACACGCCCGAGGTCCGCGCCCGCATCGCCGCCGATGGCGGCGATCCGCTGCCGTCGACGCCGGAGGAGTATGCCGCCGACATCGAGCGTGAAGACAAGAAGTGGGGCGATCTGATCCGCAAACTCAAGCTCAGGGTGGAGTAAGCGCCATGCCGCGTTGGACGACGATCATCTGTGCGCTATTGGCGATCGCGCTGCCGGGCGCGGCTTCCGCGCAGGACTATCCGAGCAAGCCGATCACCATGATCGTGCCGTTCCCGCCCGGCGGCGGCAACGACACCATGGCGCGCATCACCGCGGGCAAGCTCTCCGCGGCGCTCGGCCAGCAGGTGATCGTCGACAATCGCGGCGGCGCCAACGG
>CAMDEB010000136.1 GCA_945893085.1 Rhodoplanes serenus
TTCGGCAAGCGGCGGAAATCGTGATGCTGGCCGACGTGCCGGTGCTCCCACTGCACCTTGCCGTTCCAGTCGTACTCGCGCAGCAGACCACCGCGCCCGCCCATGTGCTGCGGCCCTTCCGGCAGCCGGCCCGCCCAGAGTAGATTGCCGTTCTCGAGCAGATACGCGTAGGTGCCGTTGATCAGCGGGTGCTCCCACTGATGCAACACGTCGCCGCGCAGACCGACCAAGTAGGTCGCCTTGCCGTTGAGCGGAGAGAACAGCGTGACGCCCGGCGTCGCCCGATGCGGGTCGCAAAGCAGAAGCCCAAAGTCGCGATGACGCATCAGGGCTTCCTTTCACCGAGCGGCACAGGATCACGTCGGCGCCGGTTGCCGCGTTCCACCTCGGAGAGCATAAGCGCGGATTCTTCCGTCAGTACCGCAAGCGCCTTCCACAACACACGCAGTTCGGACGCCGTCAGACGTTGCTCCAACCGCTCCTGACGTTCGATCGCGATCGGCAGCGTGGCCGCGATCATCGCCTGCCCGGACCGCGTCAGCTTGACCACACGCAAGCGCCGATCCTGCTTGTCGACGATCTGTGTGACAAGCCCACGCCTGGCGAGGTCGGACAAGGCGCGCGTCACATGCGCCTTGTCGAGCTGCGTATGCGCGGCGATATCCTTGATCGAGGGCGACTTGCGGTCCGAGAGCATGGACAGAATTCGATATTCGGCGAGATTGAGCCCGAACTTGCGGTCGATATTAAGCAGCATGTGCTGCGCGAGCGCGTGGGCGATCATGTTGAAACGGTAGCTGAATCGCCGATGCTGTGGCAGTTGCGGCACCGGACGAGACTTGGAGTTAGCCTTCGGCATGAGCTCCCTGTAATTCATTGATAAATCAACGTTGACTATGCAATGAATTACTGCCAACGTCAACGCCATAACGCGCGAAGAAAATCGAATGGTATATTTTTTGGGAGGACGTCATGCGCAGTCCAAGAACATTCTTGTATTTGATGTTGATGCCGCTGGCGCTGTGCTTCGGCGCCGCCCCCACGCACGCCCAAGACGCCACGGCGTATCCGAACAGACCCATCCGGGTCATCGTCCCGGTCGGGGCCGGCGCCGGCATTGACACCGCCGCGCGCGTGACCGCCGCAGCGGCCGAGCCGCATCTCGGCGGCAAATTCGTCATCGAAAACAAGCCGGGCGGGAGCCAGCGGCTCGGCGCATCGATGGTGGCGAAGTCGCCGCCCGATGGCTACACGCTCCTGTTCACCAGTCCGTCGCCGATCGTGGTGTCGCAGTTTTTTTCGCCGCCGCTCGACTTCGACCCGGAGCAAGACCTGCGCCCGCTGGTGATCGGGATGTTTCAGCCGGTGCTGCTGATCGTGCGGCCGAACCTGGGTGTGAAAACGGTCGATGAATTCGTCGCATACGCGAAGAAGAATCCGGGAAAACTGTCGTTCGGGGTGCAAGGCCTTTTCGGCGAGATGCGCATGACGCTCGAAAACTTCAAGAAAACTGCGGGCATGGACATCACGCACGTTCCCTATAATTCCGGCGCGCAGGCGATCGTCGACCTGTTGTCCGACCGGCTCGACGCCATGTTCCTGGTCATTCCACCGATCAAGCAGCATGTCCAAGACGGCAAGCTCATTGCGCTCGCAACGCTGAATGCTACGCGCGTCGAAGCGCTGCCGAATATTTCGACCATGACGGAGCTTGGGCGGCCGGAGATGACCAGTGCGGTGTGGTTTGGCTTCTTGGCTCCGACCAAGACCCCGGATGCGTGATCGGAAAACTGGTGCAGGCCTTTCAGAAGCTGAAATCCGATCGAGCGTTGAATCAGCGCGTCACCGAAATGGGCTCGGAGCTCAGCCTCACTGGACCGGTGGAATTCGAAAAAATCATCAACGACGACCGTCGCCGCTACGGCAAGATCGTCGCCGAAGGCAATCTCGCCACGCAGAACTGACGGCGCGGCCCTTATGGGTTCACCAGTTGAGGCTGCGCGCGGCTCGCCGCCCGTTCGTTGGCAGGACCGGCGAACGCCGGCATGACGTGGCGGGCGAAGCTGCGCAGGTTCTCGCGCGAGCCGGCCGGACCGTTGAGCAGCACATGCTCGATGCCGCCGGCGCGCAGCGCGTTCAGCTTCTTCGCGATCTCGTCCGGCGTGCCGAACATCGCGCTCTCCTCGGAGCCTTCAAGCGTATCCGCAAACGACCGGCTGGACTTGAACGCGCCGCCCGGCGCCGTCGACAGGGTGGCGAGCCGCCGCTGATGCGCCAGGCGGCTCTCGACCGCCTTGGCCTTTTCCTCGGCGCTGCGCGCCACCAGAAAGGCGCGCGACACCGCGACATCCATCGGGTCGAACCGCCGGCCGCAGGCTTCGACCTCGGACTTGTACAGCTTGAACCGCTCGATGGTGTCCGCGGTCGAGGCGAGCTGGTCGAGCAGCAGCTTGAAGCCGCGCTGCGCGACCTTGCGGATCGAGTCGGGGCTGCCCGCCGCCATCCAGATCGGCGGATGCGGCTTCTGCGCCGTCGGCGGCTCGACGATGATGTCCTCGAAATGCCAGTGCTTGCCGTGGTGCGAGAACCGCTGCTCCGAGGTCCAGGATTTGAGGATCAGCGCGAGACACTCCTCGAAGCGCTCGTCGGCCTCCTCCTGCGGGATACAGAAGCTCGCGAACTCGTTGTGGCGGTAGCCCTTGCCGACGCCGAACTCGAGCCGGCCGCCGGAGAGCAGATCGATGGTGGCGGTCTGTTCGGCGAGCAGCACCGGATTGTGCCAGGGCAGCACGATCACCGCGGTGCCGAGCCGCAGCGTCGTGGTCCGCGCCGCGACCCAGGTCAGCAGGTTGAGGCTCGCCGAGACCTGGCCGAGGCCGGTGAAGTGGTGCTCGACCACAAAGGTCGAGGTATAGCCGAGCGCCTCCGCCTCGACGTTGTACTCGATGTAATCCCGAAAGCCCTGGCCGCTGTCGAGGTCGGAGCCGCCGCGTTGCGCCTGAGCGCTGCCGAAGAGCCCGAACCTCATGCGCTTCTCACGCCGCCTGCTTGGCGATCTGGCTTTTCAGCCGCGAGTACACCTTGTACGCATTGCCTTCGAAGATCTTCGCCTTGTCGGCCGCCGGCAGCGTCGTCGCCTCGACGTAGCGCTTGGTGTCGTCGAAGCCGAAGCCGGTCTTCGGATCGTTGCCCTTGACCGCACCGACCATCTCCGAGGCGAACAGGATGTTGTCGACCGGCACCACCTTGGTCAGCAGGTCGATGCCCGGCTGATGATAGACGCAGGTGTCGAAGAAGATGTTCTTGCCCATGATCTCGGCAAGCTCCGGCTTGCCGTTGTTCAGCGCAATGCCGCGGAAGCGGCCCCAGTGGAACGGCACCGCGCCGCCGCCGTGCGGGATGATGAACTTCAAGGTCGGGAAGTCCTTGAACAGATCCGACAGGATGATCTGCATGAACACCATGGTGTCGGCGTTGAGGTAGTACGAGCCGGTGGTGTGCTGCGCCGGATTGCAGCAGCCCGAGACGTGGATCATCGCCGGCACGTCGAGCTCGACCATCTTCTCGTAGAACGGGTAGTACCACTTGTCGGTCATCGGCGGCGCGTTGAAATAGCCGCCGGACGGATCGGGATTGAGGTTGCAGCCGACGAAGCCCATCTTCACGCAGCGTTCCAGCTCGGCGATCGAGTTCTTCGGCGGCACGCCGGACGACTGCGGCAACTGGCAGACGCCGATGAAGTTCTTCGGATAAAGCGTCACCACCCGGTGGATCAGGTCGTTGCAGATTTCCGTCCACTCCGAGCTGACGCTTTCGTCGCCGACGTGGTGCCCCATGCCCGAGGCGCGCGGCGAGAAGATCGTCAGGTCGGTGCCGCGCTCGCGCTGCAGCTTGAGCTGGTTGCCCTCGATGCTCTCCTTGATCTCGTCGTCGGACATCTTCAGGCCCGAGCGCGGCGGCATCGCCGCCTTGTCCTTGGCGTTGGCCGCCGCAGTCTGGTCCTTGCGGAAGCGGTGCAGGTCCTTGGGCTCGGTCGTGTAGTGGCCGTGACAATCGATAATCATGGATTCCGCCGGTGATTGAGGGGTTGCTTGTCTGGTTAAACTTGGGCCGGATGCTACGGCCCGCCGCGCCATTGTCAAACCCGCTATATTCCGCCTGAATGTCATTGCCGGGCTTGACCCGGCAATCCATCGTCTTTCAAAAGGAAGGGATGGATGCGGGAAAACAAACCGCCCTTGGGATGTCCGGAGGAAATGGAATGGCCGATCTGCCGCGTCTGAACAACGTCATCCGCGCCCTCGAAGCCGGGAAGCATGCGCTGACATGCTTTGCGCCCGCCGAAATCGGCTCGGCGATCAACATGAGCGCGTCGAAGTTTGACGCCTGCGTGTTCGAGATGGAGCACAACCCGTGGGACGGCCGGCTGTTGCGGGATTGCCTGCAATACATGCTCAACCGCGCGCAGATCGCGACCGCAGCCTCGCTGGTGCCGCCGGTCGCGCCGATGGTCCGCATCCCGGTCAACGGCGTCGAGATGGCGCAGTGGCAGGCCAAGCAGGCGCTCGACATGGGCTGCTACGGGATCGTGTTCCCGCACATCAGCACCGTGGAAGAGGCCGCCAACGCGGTCGGCGCCTGCCGCTATCCGCGGCTGAAGAACGTCCCGCTGTATGAGCCGGCCGGCATCCGCGGCGACGGCCCGACCGCCGCCGCGCGCTACTGGGGGCTGAGCCAGCAGGATTATTACAAGAAGGCCGACGTCTGGCCGCTCAACCCGCAGGGCGAGATCTTTTGCATCCTGCAGATCGAAGACACCAAGGGCGTCGAGAACCTCGACGACATGCTGAAGAACGTGCCGGGCATCGGCGCGATCCTGATCGGCGAAGGCGATCTGTCGCAGGAGCTCGGACTGCCCCGGCAATACGAGCACAAGACCGTGCTCGAATGGATGAAGCGCATCGTCGACACCTGCAAGAAGCACAACGTCGTGGTCGGCCATCCGCATGTCGAGACCGGCAATGCGCAACGCATCATCGACGAAGGCTACCGATTCCTGATGATGGCGCCGGTGCAGAGCTACGGCCACTTCGAGACTGCCAAGAAGCTGACAGGCCGGTAGGCCATCCCTCGACCCGTCATCCTGAGGTGCGAGCGAAGCGAGCCTCGAAGGGTGGCGGGCACCGTGCGTGCCGCATGTGGTGTTGTACGCACGATCAGGGCCGTGCATCCTTCGAGGCCCGCCTTCGGCGGGCACCTCAGGATGACGGTTCAAGGATCATTTCGGGGCTAACGTAGGATTGAACCTATGAAAATCGGACTGGTCGGGTTGGGCCGCATGGGCCGCGCCATTCACGCGCGGCTCACCGAGGAAGGCTGCGAGCTCACGGCGTGGGACCGCGACGGCAAGGCGACCAAGGCCGCGGCCGATGGTGGCGTGCGTCTCGCGGCACATCCGCGCGCGGTGGCGGAAACCGCCGATGTGGTGATCTCGATCATCACCGAGGACAACGGCATCCGGAAGGTGTTCCGCGGCGACGACGGATTCCTGAAGGGCGACGTCAAAGGCAAGCTGTTCATCGAGATGAGCACGCTGCAGCCGATGACCGCGCGCGAGCTCGCCCCGCAGGTCGAAGCCGCCGGCGCCCGGCTGCTCGAATCGCCGGTGCTGGGCACGATCCCGACCGCGCGCGCCGGCAAGCTGCACGCGCTGGTCGGCGGCAAGGCCGAGGACGTCGAGCGCGCCCGCCCGGTGCTGGAGAAGCTGACCCGCCGGATCGACCACATGGGACCGAACGGCGCGGGCTACGCCATGAAGCTCGCCGCCAACCTCGGGCTCGCAGCCTACATCCAGGGCCTCGCGGAATCGTTCGCGCTCGGCACCCGCGAAGGGCTGACGGTCGAGAAAATGCTCGACGTGCTGGCCGAGGCGCCGACCGCCAACGCCTGGCTCGGCATGAAGAAGGGCCTGCTGCTCGGCGAGGCCGCCGACATCACGCTCGACCTGAAGACCATGCGCAAGGACATCATGTCGATGGTTGCGACCGGAGCTATCAACGGTGCCGGGCTGCCGTTGTCCGCCGGAATGCTGGCGGCGTTCTCCGCCGCAGTGGCCCAGGGCTGGGGCGACAAGGACATTGGCGAGTTGCCGAAGTTCTTCCGCGAGCACATGATACAGAAGTTCAGCTAGATTGTTGTTCAGAACCGTTCTGTGGAATTTGCGCTGCGGCGCATGGAAGATACTTTTGGCGAAGAGGAGCCGCCATTGACCAGTAGCAAGAACCAGCACGCGATGCTCGCGCAGATCGAACGCGAGAGCCAGGAGGTCGAAAACCTGCTCGGCGAATTGATCGCGGAAATGGAGCGCGTCCCGGCGGACCAGCGCCCCGACAGCGAATGGGGTCCGTCCGGCACCTTGACCCGGCGGTTCCTGGAGTTGAGTCGGGTGCAGAACGAACTGGCTGAAAAGGCCAAGGTGGTTTCGCGCGCCATCGACACTGACGCACCGCCGGCGCGGCTGCACTGACCAGAGACAGGGCGATCGATGGCGACGCGACGAATCAACGATCCGAGGCACGCGGCGGAGGCGGCGTTCAAAGCGGCGACGACGAAGCCGGCTGAAATGCCGGCCACGAATCCGGCCATTCCCAACGCCAAGGAAATGGTCTCGCTCCGCATCGACCGGGACGTGCTGGATTACTTCCAAGACGCCGGACCGGGCTGGCAGGACCGAATCAACGACGCGTTGCGCAAGGCGGCGGGAAAATGACCAGCGGCAAGGACGACGAGGAGTTTTTCCGGCAGCGCGGCTTCGGCATCAAGATCGGGTTCGGCGAGCGCCCGGCCCTGATCGTCATCGACATGGTCAAGGGCTTCACCAACCCCGACATGCCGCTCGGCGCCAACCTCGACAGCCAGCTCGCGGCGCAATCGCCGCTGATCGATATCGCGCATGAGCGCGACATCCCGGTGATCTTCTCGACGGTGATCTACTACGACGCCGACATCAAGGACGCCGGCCTCTGGGGCATCAAGATGAAGGGCTCGTTCTCGCTCAAGGCGGGAACCGAGGCCGTCAACGTCGACCCCCGCCTCGACATGCGGCCGAGCGACAGCTTGCTGGTGAAGAAATACGCCTCCTGCTTCTTCGGCACCGATCTGCTGTCGCGGCTGGTGAACCAGCGGGTCGACACCCTGATCATCACCGGCTGCACCACCAGCGGCTGCGTGCGCGCGACCGCGGTCGATGCGGTGCAGAACGGCTTTCGCCCGATGGTGGTGCGCGAGGCGGTCGGCGACCGCTCGGCGGCGGCGCACGAGCAGAGCCTGTTCGACCTCAACGCCAAATACGCCGACGTGGTGTCGCTCGACGAGACGCTGCAGTACATGCGCACCGTCGGGCATAACCAGTAGCTTGCGCTGCTTGCTCCGCCGTCATGCCCGGCCTTGTGCCGGGCATCCACGCCTTACTTTGTGAGAAGCAAGGCGTGGATGGCCGGGACAAGCCCGGCCATGACGAGTGGTTAGTCCGCCGGCTTCCGCAGGTCGACCACCCGCCGGGTCTTGATCGAGCGCTCGTGGTCGTACAGCGTGCCGCGCGGCACGAACTCGACCTCGGGCCGCAGCGACACCGCCTGCTGCACACGCACCGTCACCTGTTCGCGCAGCGCCGCATCCTCGTCGCGCTCGATGCGGATCGCCATCGTATCCATCCCGCCCGGCCGATCCTCGTTGTGGAATACGATCTGGAATTCGCCGATGCCGTCGATGCCCGCGAGCGTCTCCAGCACCACCTCGGTATTCACCAGCATGCCGCGGCATTTGACCAGGCTGCCGGTCCGCCGCGGCGTCGCGACCACGCGCTCGCCGGCACGGCCGCAGATCGGGCACGGCGCGCGCGACAACGTCACGATGTCGCCGACCAGGAAGCGCAGCAGCACCGTGCCGCGGCGATGCAGATGGGTGATCGCCAGCATGCCGCTTTCGCCGTCCGGCAGCCGCCGGCCGCTCGCGGGGTCCAGCACCTCGAGATAGTAGAGGTCGGGCACGACGTTCTGCGGCTCGGCGTGATCGGCGCATTGCACCAGGCCGCCCTGCATCTCGGTGAAGGCATAACGCGCGCGGATCTGCACCGACGGCGCGCCCATGCTGGCGAGCGCCTGCTTGATCTCGCCGCGCAGCGCCGGCGGCATCGGCTCGCCCGAGGTCAGCACCAAGCGGACCGCGGAGAAATCGGCGGCGCGCCGCTGCGCTTCGTCGAGAAAGCGGCGGATGAAGCTCGGCACGCCCCACAACACCGTTGGGCGCAGACCCAAAACCTTGTCCAACGCCTCGGCGAGCGAGTTGCGGACCTTGAACTCGGAACGCGCCGAGCCGGTGAGCCCGTGCACCACCGGCAGCCCGGCGATCATGGTCGAGCGCACCACGCTGAGGAACGCGCCGGTCGGGAAGTCCGCCATCGGATAGAGGTTGGCGACGCGGTCGCCCGGCCGCAGTCCCTCCGCCTCGTTGCAGCGGCGCGCCTGGTCCCACACCGCATAGGCGTCGTGGGTGGTGTTGTAGAACGGCGACGGCCGGCCGCTGGTGGTGCCGGTGGTGTAGGCCACGTCCCAGAGCACCCGCTCCTCGGCGCCGCAATCGGCCGGCAGGTCGTCGCCGCGCAAGCGGAACGCCTCCGGATCGGCGATGTAGTCGTTCTTGTCCGTGGTCGGCAGCCTTTGCAGATCGTCGAGCGTGCGGATGTCCTCGACGCCGATGCCCAGCTCCCGGAAGCGCGTGCGATAGAACGGATGGGCGGCGGCGACGGCCCGCAACGTCCGCCGCAGCCGCTCCTCGCGCACCGCATCGAGATCAGGCATTGGCAAGCATCGCCGCGGACACTTTCTCAGCCACCATGATGGTCGGAATGTTGGTGTTGCCGCGCGGCGCCGTCGGCATGATCGAGGCGTCGATCACGCGCAATCCATCGATGCCGCGGACTCGCCCCATCGTATCGACCACCGCGTCGCGGTCGCCCACCGCACCCATGCGGCAGGTGCCGACCGGATGAAATGTGCCCGCGACATTCTCGCGGATGTGATCGGCGAGCGCGTCGTCGTCCTGGACCAATTGCTGGAGATCGACCTTCCGGTCGGCAAGCGTCGAGAAGATCGGGCCGGCGAGCGGCGGCACCAGATCGATCAGCTTGGACACGATCGCGCTCTGGATCTTGTTCTTGGCGTTGCGGCGATTGAGCTGGCGCAGGCGATCGTTGAACTTCACCGGGAAGGTGACGCCGCTCATCGCCTTCACCTTCTCGTGCGCCAGCACCTCGACCGCGCGGCGGAACCCTTGCATGAAGCGTTGCAGGTCGAGATCGTGGCCGACGAAATTGAATTCGACCAGCGGCTCCGGCGCGTCCGCCGACTTCAGCGAGACCCGGCCGCGCGCCATCGGCTTGAGCAAGGTCGGCGACAGGTTCGCCACCTGGAAGCCGAGCGGGCTCCACGAGGTCTTGCACTGCACGTTGATGTACATGTCGGTCCGCGGCGCGCCCGGCAAGCCTGACGAATAGCGGAAGCAGGTCATCGGATGCGGCCGCAGCTCCTCCGCCTGCCGCGCGCCCTTGTTTTGCAGCAGACCGACGAAGACGATGGCGTGGTTGGACAGGTTCTGGCCGACGCCGGGCAGGTCCGCGCGCACCTCGATGCCGTGCTCGCGCAGATGGCCGGCCGGGCCGATGCCCGATCGCATCAGGAACGCCGGCGAATGGATGCCACCCGCGGACAGGATCACCTCGCGCGCATTGAATTGTTTGATCTCGCCGCCGACCCGGACGTTGACGCCAGTGACGCGGCGGCCCTCGAACACGAAGCCGGTGACGGTCGCGCCGTTGATGATGGTCAGGTTCTTCCGCGCCCGCACCGTCGCGTCGAGATAGCAGATCGCGGCCGATGCGCGCTTGTCCGGCCAGTTGCTCATCGGCACCGAGCCGTAGCCGTCGCGGAAATCCGTGTTCATGTCGGCGAGATACGGAATCTGGCGTTCCTGCGCGTAGGCGAACACCGCCTTCGACAACGGCGCCCAGTCCTTTTGCGGGGTGCGGCGGATCGGCACCAGACCTTCCTTGCCGTGCTCATCGCCGCCGAAATCGAAATCGTTCTCGAGCTTACGGTAATACGGCAGCACGTCGTTCCAGCCCCAGCCGGTCGCGCCGTGCGCCTCCCATTCGGCGTAGTCGTCGGGCGTGCCGCGATACGCCACCATGCCCATCACCGAGGAGCCGCCGCCCATGATGCGGCCCTGCGAAAATCCGGTGAGCGGAGAATTGTCCTTCAGCCGCCAGTGCA
>CAMDEB010000137.1 GCA_945893085.1 Rhodoplanes serenus
GCTCGGCCTGGGCATAAGAAACGCCCCGATCCGTGATCAGCCGCACAGCCTCAAGCTTGAACTCTCGCGTGAACTTACGACGCTCCATGACGCACCTCCGGTCCCATCAAAACACCTAACTCGGTGTCTTCGGAACCGGGTGCAGGCCAACCCGACATCAGCAGCAGTTGCAAAAATCAACATTGCTAGATTGTATCTGACAATAAACGAGCAGGAAAAAGCTCAGGCAATACTCAAAGACGTGAGAGGCCGCACTAGGGACGTGTTAAGAATCAAGATTGAATCTGATGATCGCATCAAGTTGCTTGTTCAACACCATGCGCCATCACGAGCAAATTTTTTCAACCGCAAAGCATCTTGAAATTCAAAACAGCTTCATCCCCGGCGGCAGTTGCAGCCCGCCGGTCAGGCCTTGCATCTTCTCCTGCGTCACCGCCTCGGCCTTGCGGCGCGCTTCGGCGTGGGCGGCGATCAGCAGGTCTTCGAGGATTTCCTTCTCCTCGGGCTTGAGCAGCGAATCGTCGATCGTGGTGCCCTTCAACTCGCCTTTGGCGCTGAGCTTGACGGTGACCATTCCGCCGCCGGCCACACCCTCGACCTCGATATGGTCGAGCTCGGCTTGCAGCTCCTGCATCTTGGTCTGCAACTGGGCGGCCTGTTTCATCAGGCCAAGGAAATCAGCCATTCATCACCCGTCGTTTAATCGTTGCCGTCGTCCCTGACCCAGCTGTCGCCGAAGCCTTCGTCATCGGCCGGCGGCAGGCCCGCGTCGGCGGACGGCAGTGGTTCGGTCTGCATGTCCTTCTGACCGCGCACGCCGACGATCTCCGCGCCGGGGAAACGGTCCAGCACTGCCTTGACCAACGGATCGGCACGCACGCCGACCTCAAGCTCGCTCTGCCGCGCGTCGGCCTGGGATTTCACCGTGGGCGCGCCCGGCTCGGCCGAGACGATCACCATCCAGGGACGTCCGGTCCATTGCCCGAGCTTGCGCGACAGATCGTTGACCAAAGTCTTGGCCACGCGCGGCTCAAGCGCGATCTCAAGCCAGCCGTCCTCGCAGCCGACCAGCCGCACGTCCCGCTCCAAGGCCGCCTTGATATTCAGGTCGCGCTTGTCCGCCGCGAGCGCGATCAGCTCCTCGAACGTGCCGATCACGAGCGCCGCAGCGGCCGGTGTCGGATCGGCGGCACGCGCCACCGGGTCGGCTGCCGGCCGAGCGGCGGACGGCGCGAGCGCCGCGCGCGGCCCGCCGCGCTGAGTGTCTTGGCGCGAAGAATCTTGGCGCGGAGAATCGGACCGCGCTGCCGAAGGTCCTGGGTTGCCCGCCGCAGCGCTGCCGCCGTTGCCAAGCGCGCGCGCAGGCGTCGCCCCGTCGTCGAGCATGCGGATCGCTTCGTCGGGCGTCGGCAGATCGGCGGCATAGGCGATGCGGACCAGCACCATCTCGGCGGCGGCGATCGGACGGCCGGCGGCCTGGACCTCGGCGATGCCCTTGAACAGCATCTGCCAGGTGCGCGACAGCACGCGGTGGGAGAGCGCGGTCGCCAACGCGCGGCCGCGGGTGCGCTCCGCCTCGCTCAGCGAAATGTCGTCGGCCACCGCCGGCACGACCTTCACGCGGGTGACGAAATGAGTGAACTCGGCCAAGTCCGCCAGCACCACCGACGGATCGGCGCCGGAATCGTACTGGTCGCGCAGCTCGGCCAGCGCGCGCGCGATGTCGCCGCCCATCAGGGCTTCGAACAGGTCGATAACGCGCCCCCGGTCGGCGAGGCCGAGCATGTTGCGCACATCCTCGGCGCGCACCGACCCCGCGGCATGGGCGATCGCCTGATCGAACAGCGACAGCGCGTCGCGCACCGAGCCCTCGGCGGCGCGGGCGATCAGCGCCAGCGCCGCGGGTTCGGTGCCGATGTTCTCCTTGCCGGCGATGCCTTCGAGATGCTTGATCAGCGGGGCGGCATCGACTCGCCGCAAATCAAAGCGCTGGCAGCGCGACAGCACCGTCACCGGCACCTTGCGGATCTCGGTGGTGGCGAACACGAACTTGGCGTGCGGCGGCGGCTCCTCCAGCGTCTTGAGCAGCGCGTTGAACGCCGCGCCGGAGAGCATGTGCACCTCGTCGAGGATGTAGACCTTGTAGCGCGCGCTCACCGGCGCGTAGCGGATCGCGTCGTTGATCTGGCGCACGTCGTCGACGCCGTTGTGCGAGGCGGCGTCCATCTCGATCACATCGATGTGGCGGCTTTCGATGATCGGCTGGCAATGGATGCCGAGCTTCGGCATTTTGATGGTCGGGCCGGTCACTGAGCCGTCGGCCAGCTCGTAGTTCAGCGCGCGGGCGAGGATGCGCGCGGTCGTGGTCTTGCCGACGCCGCGCACGCCGGTGAGGATCCAGGCCTGCGGCACGCGGCCGGTCTCGAACGCGTTCGAGACCGTGCGCACCATGGCGTCCTGGCCGATCAGGTCGTCGAAGCTGGCGGGGCGGTATTTGCGCGCGAGCACACGGTAGGAGCCGCTCGGTCCGGCAGGCTCCGCGCCGCCGAGGTCGAACCCGGGCTCGGACGAACGGTCAGGAATGGTGGCGTCGTTCATCAGGGCTTCCGGTCCGCCGCACCCACAGGTGGTCGTTGCTGCGCAACATGCCGAGAATGAGGTGGGAGGCTGACGAGCGACCCGAGTCGGCTCGTTAGGGCTGCTTCCTTCCGGACCTGACCCGGTTGGCGAGTGGCTCGTCCACCGCCAACCTCCCGACCCTTATATCGACCCTCCCCAAGGCTAAGGCAAGTCGCGGGCGGGCAAAAGTCTGCTAGCATTCTCTGGAAAACTCGCACACGGGCTGATGCCATGGTCCCGGACCTCGCTGCCGTCGGCTGGTCGCTCGATCCACAGCTTGAGCGCGACACCGTCGAGGTCGGCGACCTGCCGCTGTCCCGGGTCCTGCTGATCAACGACGCCAACTATCCCTGGGTGCTGCTGGTGCCGCGGCGGCGCGGCATCATCGAGATCGACGAACTCGACGGCATCGAGCAGTCGCAATTGATGAGCGAGATCATGCAGGCCTCGCGCTCGCTCAAGACGGTGAGCGGCTGCGACAAGATCAATATCGCGGCGCTGGGCAACGTGGTGCCGCAGCTCCATGTCCACGTCATCGCGCGATCCCGGAGCGATGCCGCCTGGCCGAAGCCGGTCTGGGGCGCGGTGCCGCCGCGCGATTACGACTCGACGACACTCGACGCCTTGCTCGCGCTGCTACGGCAGCGGCTTTTGCTCGGCTGACCGGGCGCTGGCGGCTTGACCGCAACCCCCTCGCCGCTTCAATCTCCGGCCACATCAGCCGAGAGCCGCGGAGCCACGCCATGACCTTCCGCATTGCCGTCGTGCAGCCGATCACCCACCGCCCGGGCGAGGACGAAGCCAATATCGCGGAGGCGGTCGCCCATATCGCGCGCGCGGCGGCGGATGGCGCGCATTTCGTCTGCTTCCCGGAGACCTATCCGGGCCCGTGGCGGATGCCGGCGCAATTCGACCCGACGCCTGCGATGGTGGAAGCCGCCAAGAAGCACCAGGTCCACGTCGTCTACGGCACGATCGAACCGATCAGCCACAACGAGGCGACCGCTTATAATCTCATCTGCATGGCCTATCCGGACGGCCGCGCACCCGCGCAATACCGCCGCACGCATCCGAACGGACCGTGGATCTACACCGGCGGCACCGCCTGGGAGTTCCAATGGGTGCCGGGCAATGAGTTCCCGATCTTCGACACCGTGCACGGCAAGGTCGGGCTCGCCATGTGCAGCGAGGTCTACATGCCGGAAGTTTCGCGCGCACTGGCGCTGCGCGGCGCCGAGTTGATCTTCATGCCGGCCGGCAAGGACAAGAAGACGCTGTGGGCGACGTGGCGGACGCTGATCTGGGCGCGTGCGATCGAAAATCTTGCGATCGTCGTCACCACGCAGAACCTGTTCGATCATTCCGAGCGCGGCCTTGCCATGGTGGCGGGCCCGGAGGAAATCCTGTTCGAGAGCACGATCGCGGGCACCACCGTGGTCGACGTCAGCCTCGACCGTATCCGCCATCTGCGCACGACACGCGACGTGCCGGGCTCCTCGGACACCCACGCCGTCAAGCAGGGCCTCACCGGTCCGCAATGGCAGCGGCCGGAGCTGTACGACTCGATCTATCCGCGGCCACTGCGCGAAGCGGCGGAATAATCATAAGTGTCCTCACGTCACGATCTCGGTCCGAAGCCGCATCTCGGCTACACCCAAAACCTGCTTGAGCGCGCCGCCGAGCGGCGCGGCGACAAGGCTTGGCTTGATGGGCTGGCCGCCGACCCGCGCACGGCCAGCTACGTGGTCGGTTCCGAACTGATCGTTCTGAAGAACACCGGCGGCGAGGTTCTGGGCGCGACGTTCACGCCGGCGGAGGCGCAAGCGCTCGCGCCAAACACCACCGAGACGATATTCCTTGGGCTGCTCAACGGTGGAGCGCGTCTGGGAATCGGCATCGAGCAGGCCGACGCCGAAGCGTTGAAGTCCCGCAACGATCTGGTGGTGATCGATCTGCGCAGCATCGCCATCAAGGGCATGGTCGAGCCGGATCACCTGCCGCCGATTGCCGAAGCCAAGGCGATGCTGCACTGGCACGCGCGGCACCGCTTCTGCTCCAGTTGCGGCGCGCCGACGCAGGTCATGCAGGCCGGCTGGAAGCGTGAGTGCGTTGCCTGCAAGGTCGAGCATTTCCCGCGCACCGATCCGGTCGCGATCATGCTCGCGGTGAAAGGCGACCATTGCCTGCTCGGCCGCTCGGGCCGCTTCGCGGCCACAATGTGGTCGTGCCTCGCCGGTTTCCTGGAGCCGGGCGAGGCAATCGAGGACGCCGTCCGGCGCGAGATCCGCGAAGAGGCCGGCATCGTCTGCGGGCGCGTGAAATACCTGTTCTCGCAACCGTGGCCGTTTCCATCGTCGCTGATGATGGGCTGCCACGCCGAGGCGCTCACCACCGAGATCAAGATCGACGAGGAAATCGAAGACGCGCGCTGGTTCAGCCGCGACGAATGCGCGGCGATGCTGATGCGTCGGCATCCCGATGGGCTGACGACGCCGCCGCCGGTCGCCATCGCTCATCACATCATCCGGGATTGGGTGGAGAACGATGTCGTCTTCTAGCGCGCCGGCGATCCTGTGCGCCGGGATCGCCGTGCAGGACATCGTCATGCGCGTCGAGAAATTTCCCCCGCCGGGCGGCAAGGCGATGTCCGACGAATTCATGGTCGTCAGCGGCGGCTGTGCGGTCAACGCGGCAATCGCCGTGGCGCGGCTCGGCGGAAGCGCGCACTACAGCGGACCGCTGGGCGACGCGAACGACGCGGTCAGCAACCAGCTCATGGCGGAGATGGCGCGTGAAGGCATCGGCACGCACGGCGTGGTGCGGGTGAGCGGCGCCAAGGCGCCGGTCTCGGCCATCCTGGTCGACAGCGAAGGCGAACGCATGATCGCGACCTACCGCGACCGCGGCATCGAGGCCGCGCAGGCGCCCGACCCGGATGCGCTGGTGGCCGACAAGGACCTGCTGCTCGCCGACAACCGGTTCGCGCATTACGTGCGGCCGATTTGCGAGGCCGCGCGGCGGCGCGGCATTCCGGTGGTGCTCGATGCCGACCGGCCGACGGTGGAGGACGATCCGCTGTTCGGGATCGCCAGCCATATAATTTTTTCGTCCGAATGCCTGCGCGAGACCACCGGCCAAGCCGATCTCGCCGCCGGACTTGCGCGTTTCGTGCCGCGCACGAAGGCGTTTCTCGCGGTCAGCAACGGTCCGGGTGACGTGCTCTATTTCGCGGGCGGGTCGCTCATGACCTTGCCGGTGTTCAGGTTCGACGTCGTCGACACCCTGGCGGCCGGCGACGTGTTCCATGCCGGCATCGCACTGGCGCTGGCGGAAGGCCGCGACGAGGTGGCCGCCATGCGCTTCGGCGCCGCCGCGGCCGGGCTCAAGTGCACCCGGTTCGGCGGCAGCATGGGGGCGCCGCAACGGGCCGAGGTCGAGGCCTTCCTGGCCCGGGCTTGATATAGAATAATTTTCCCATTAGACCTTCTCCGGATCAAATTGAGGGGAAAGTCTTCTCCATGGATGCCATTGACCGCAAGATTCTCACCGTTCTGCAGGAGGACGCCTCGCTCTCGATCGCAGAGATCGGCAGCCGGGTCGGCCTGTCGTCGACGCCGTGCTGGAAGCGGGTGCAGCGCCTGGAGGCCGATGGGGTGATCATGCGGCGGGTCGCCGTGGTCGATCAGACCAAGGTCGGCCTCGGCATCACGGTGTTCGTCTCGATCGAGACCGGCGACCATTCGCAGGAATGGCTCGACCGTTTCGCGCAGCGCGTCAGCGCGATGCCGGAGGTGATGGAGTTTCACCGCATGGCGGGCGACGTCGACTACATGCTGCGGGTCGTGGTGGCCGACATCCAGGGCTACGACACGTTCTACAAAAAGCTGATCGGCGCGGTCCCGCTGAAGAACGTGACGTCGCGCTTCGCCATGGAGAAGATCAAGTCGACGACCGCGCTGCCGATCGCTTGAGGCGCGGTCAGGTCGCGGTGCGCGTGATGGTGTCGGACAGCCGCGGGCGCATGTAGATGTAGTCCTTCAGCGTCAGCGAGCCGGTCATGACGTAGCCGATCGTCGGCGTGTAGGCGTACTGCACTTCGCTGAAGACCAGCGAGGTGTTGGGAACCGCGAGCGCGCTCGGAAGCGTGACGGTGGAGCCCGTGGCGCGGGCGGTGCCGTTGAGCGTGTCGCTCCAGGCAACCGTCGCCTTGCCCTGCGCGTCGATGGTGAGCGAGGACACCGTCACCTTCAGATTGGTGGTCGGGAACGGCGCCATCACCGATGAGGACGCATTGAGCGAATTGGTCATCCCCGCGTTATTGACGCTGGAGACCTGCGCGATCAGGTCGGCGACGGTGCGCGCCGTCAGCGTGACCTTGCGGTCGGCGCCGATCGCCTGCGAAATTTCCACGGCTCCGAGATAAAGCGACAGCATGAGCGGCAGCAGCAACGCGAATTCGACGGCGGAGACGCCGCGTTCGTCGCCGGCCAGCCCGCCGACCCGAGTTTCAAGAAAGCGCGCGAGAAGATTGCGTTTCATGACACGTCTCATGACCCATATGGCTCGTTGCGGAATGCGACAGTGGAAACCAGAAGGCGTTTGCCGCCGGTGACGTCAGCCAAGTTGAGACCCAGCAGCGACACGTAGACCGGCCACTGGTACATCAGGCGCACCACCACAATGTCGCCGGGTCCGCCGGGAACGTAGCCGGTGGCGGTATTCACCACGCCATTGGTGATCGGCTTGGCGGTGTTGACGCTGGCGAACGACGTGTAACTCTTGACGTCGACGTAGAGGCCAGCGTTGCAATCGAACAGGCCGTAGATCTTGCCGCAGACCGCCTGCTTGAACTTGGTCTGGTCGAAGCCTTGGGTCTGCGCCTGCCCGGTCATGATCAGGCGCGCGCTGTCCATGGCGGCGGTCTCCAGCGCCTGGCCGGCGAAGAACACGATCGCCGTCTCCATGATGGCGAAAACCAGCGCCAGGAACGGCGCCGCGACCAGACCGAATTCGATGGCGACCGCGCCGTCCTGTTGCCGGATCAAACGGCGCACGGCGGGCAATTTGAAAAGCCGCCCGGCGTGTGTGGCGATTCTTCCCTGCATAGTCCCGATCATGACCAACCCCGATCGTCGACGGTGCTTATTCGCCGCCCAGAGTTTCGTTTTAACAAAGAGGCGTGGTCGAACTGTTGCGGGGAATGCGTACAACAGCGCCTGTGTCGTTGACGCAATGCTAACCAAGACCCGGACGCGGCGCCCGCCCCGGCGCCATCGCGGCTATCGCTGCTGTTGCGGACCCTGGGCCTGGTTGGTGAGAATCCCGGTCTGGTTGATCGTCGCCGTGAAATAGGGGGCGCTGTCGCCCAGCGTGATCCGCCGCTCGCAGACCGGCGTGCAGCTATAGGACTCGCGCTCGACCCCGCGGTACACCACCATGAGGTTGGCCCGCGGACCCTGGACCTCGATCGAGCTTTCCACCAGCACGCCGCCGGCCCGATCCATCGCCACAAGATTGGTGACGCCGTATCCTTTACCAGTGATGACCAGCATGTTGCCGGGTTGCACCGTCACGTCGGCGATCAGCGGATTGCCGACGACGAGCGTGGCAACGCCGTCGGGCAGCCTCACCACCTTGGCCTGGTCGAGCAACACCGCGACTGATCGGCCGACCTCGGGCACGAGATCGGCGGCAAGCGCCGGAGGCCCCGCCACGCCGGACATGCAGAGCAGAAATGCCAAGGCCCGAGCCCAGGATGCCAAGCACGGTCTCGGCCGGTCATCACGCCACGCAACAAACGCAGTCATCGGAACTCTCCGAACTTACCAGATCCGACCATCGCGAAGAGACGACCGCCGATACGCACGAGATCGAGTTGACTGCAAATAGGTGAATGAAGTCCAAAGCCAGGGTCTTGCGTGGGCCTGCCGGTGTCGGCGCGTAGATGCGATGTAATCGAGCCCATGATGAAGGGCCAGTGTAGCGCCCGGCTATGACCCCGAAAACCAAGTATGTCCTATTTTGAGGTCTAATGTTTGTTCACTATTCTAGGCTATTGTTGAATTCAATTCTGTATCATTACACATCAATCCATTGTTAACCACATAGTATATTCCAACGAAAGCTTGCGAATTCATCGGCGGTATTAACTTCGCCGCAAGGCCCCGCTGGTACCGTCGAGCCATGGTCCGGATCACCGGCCAAACAAGGTTGTCGGACCAGCTCAGACAGCCACGTGTGGACCTAAGGAGCTACCCATGAAGAGTCTCGTTTCGCGTTTCGTGAAAGACGAGTCGGGTGCGACCGCCATCGAGTATGGCCTGATCGCGGCCGGCATCTCTGTTGCCATCATCGCCGTCGTGCAGGGTCTCGGCTCGAAGCTGAAGACCACCTTCACGTCGGTTCAGAACGCCCTCAACTAAGTCGCGTTCTTAACCTCCAAGAGAAGGCTCCGGCGGATCGCCGGAGCCTTTTCGTTTTGGGGCATCCCGGGCGCGCCAAACTCGCAAAATACCCGACAAATTCGAGGATTCGATCGCACCCGCCGTTCATTTTTGCACCCTAAACCGTCCCTGCCCCCGGTAAGCCGGACCTTTGAGCAGGAGATTTGGGATGTCCACGATCGCACGCTTTTTCCGTGAAGAATCCGGCGCCACCGCCATCGAATACGGCCTGATCGCCGCCGGCATCGGCGTCGCCATCATCGCCACGGTCGCCGGCTTGGGATCCAAGCTGAACACCACCTTCACCTCGGTGGAAAGCGCGCTGAACTAGGCGGCGCCGCTCGACGATCCCCCGGCGTAACGAAACGGCAACCGGCGCGGGCCTACCATCACGGTTCCACGCAAGGCAAAGGGTCATGGTGACCGACGCAATCAGGCTTCTGCTGTTCCCGGCCTTGATGGCGTTCGCCGCCTCGAGCGACCTTTTCACCATGACCATTTCCAACCGGATCGCGCTGATTCTGGTCGGCGGGTTCTTCGCGCTCGCCTTCGCCAGCGGCATGAGCCCGAGCGACGTCCTGTCTCATGTGGGCGCCGCCTTCACCGTGCTGGCCGTCACCTTCGTGTTCTTTGCCCGCGGCTGGATCGGCGGCGGCGACGCCAAGCTTGCGGCGGCAACCGCGCTCTGGCTCGGATTCGACCACCTGACGGTCTACCTGCTCTACGCCTCGATCTTCGGCGGCGTGCTGACGCTGGCGATGATCCGCTTCCGGCTGATGCCGTTGCCGGCCGCGCTGGCCGAGCAGGAGTGGATCAAGCGCCTGCACCGGCTCGACGGCGGCGTGCCGTATGGCATCGCGCTCGCAGCGTCCGCGCTGCTGATCTATCCAGACACGACCTGGATGAAGCTCGCGTTCTAAACGCCGATTGCCAGTATTCCCGGCGGCTTTTGCGCGGCGCGGCCCCGCGCGGCCCGCGTTTTTTCATCAACACATTTTTAACTGCATTTGGATACGTCCCGTTAACTACGAATTGACCTTTAGCTGCTGATATCAGCGTCAATCGGCACGAGCGCCGAAGTGTCTCACTAGAGTCTGATCCGTTTAAGCTGAAGCATATCCTGCGTTTCGGAAGTAGTTGGCACATTCCTGCGGCGTGAAGGCTTGCAGGAGCGCGCCGATGCGTTTCCAGGTGGCTTCGACGGTCCGCTCGGCGGCTTTTCGCAGCAAGGTTT
>CAMDEB010000138.1 GCA_945893085.1 Rhodoplanes serenus
GGCGCCGCGAAGCGGCGAGCCCGGAATCCATATTCCAGAGTCGGGGTTATGGATTCCGGGCTCGCGCCTGTCGGCGCGCCCCGGAATGACGAGAATTCTACTTATCCAGTCCATACAGCGAATGCAGCGTGCGCACCGCGCTGTCGGTCGAGGCCGCATCGATCAGCAGCGAGAACTTGATCTCCGACGTGGTGATGGCGCGAATGTTGATCCCGGCGTCGGCCAGCGCGCGGAACGCCTGCGCCGCGACGCCGGCGTGGCTGCGCATGCCGATGCCGATCACCGAGACCTTGCCGACGTCGGTGGTGCCGTCGAGCCGGTCGAAGCCGATGCGCTCCTTGGCCTTCTTCAACACGCTCGACGCGCGCTCGTAGTCGGCGCCCGGCACCGTGAAGGTGAGGTCGGTGGTGGCGCCGTCGGCGGACACGTTCTGCACGATCATGTCGACGTTGATACTGGCCTCCGCCAGCGGGCCGAAGATCGCCGCGGCGACGCCCGGCTTGTCGGGCACATGGCGGACCGAGATCTGCGCCTCATCCTTGGAGAAGGCGATACCGGTGACGACGTGCTGTTCCACAATGTCCTCCTCGTTGCAGATGAGGGTGCCCGGCGGTTCGCCGTGCGGATCGATGTCCTCGGGCGCATCGAAACTCGAGCGCACGAAGATCTTCACCCCGTACACCATGCCGAGCTCGACCGAGCGCACCTGCAGCACCTTGGCGCCGAGCGACGCGAGCTCCAGCATTTCCTCGAACGCGATCTTGTCGAGACGCCTGGCCTTCGGCACCACGCGCGGATCGGTGGTGTAGACGCCGTCGACGTCGGTGTAGATGTCGCAGCGGTCCGCCTGGATCGCGGCGGCGATCGCCACCGCCGAGGTGTCCGAGCCGCCGCGCCCGAGCGTGGTGATGCGGCCGGTCTCCTTGTGGATGCCCTGGAAGCCGCTGACCACCGCGACCTGCTTGGATTCCTTGAAGCGCCGGACGATCTCGTCGCCGTTGACCGCCAGGATGCGGGCCGCGCCGTGCGCGTCGCTGGTGTGGATCGGCAATTGCCAGCCCTGCCAGGAGCGGGCGTTGACGCCGATGCCTTCCAGCGTGATCGCCAGCAGGCCCGAGGTCACCTGCTCGCCGGAGGCGACCACCGCGTCGTATTCGCGCGCGTCGTGCAGCGCCGCAGCGCCCCGGCACCAGGCCACCAGCTCGTTGGTCTTGCCGGACATCGCCGACACCACCACGGCGACCTCGTGGCCGGCATCGACCTCGCGCTTGACGTGGCGCGCGACGTTGCGGATGCGGTCGAGATCGGCGACCGAGGTTCCGCCGAACTTCATCACGAGCCGGGCCATGCGAATTCCGGAAGTCCTTGATACAACGCGGTTTGATGCCGCCGCCCGCGCGCGGGAATAAAAAGGCGCGTATACATACCGGCGGGGTCCGGGGGCTGCAACCGCCGCGCGCGATTAACCACTCTGAGGACGTGAATGAGCCGAAATCAGCCGGGCGCCACCACCGTGGACGACGCCGAGGTCGCGCGCTTCAGCGCGCTGGCCGGCGAGTGGTGGGACCCGCGCGGCAAGATGGCGCCGCTGCACAAGTTCAATCCGGTGCGGCTCGGTTATGTCCGCGACCAGGCCGCCGCCCGCTTCGACCGCAATCCGAAGCGGCTCGACTGTCTCAAAGGGCTGCGCATCCTCGACATCGGCTGCGGCGGCGGCATCCTGTCCGAGCCGCTGGCCCGGCTCGGCGCGACCATGGTGGGCGCCGATCCGTCCGCGACCAACATCGAGGCGGCCAGGCTGCACGCGGCGGCGGGCGACCTCGTCATCGACTACCGCTGCACCACCGCCGAGGAACTGGCTGACGCGGGCGAACGTTTCGACATCGTGCTCGCCATGGAGGTGGTCGAGCACGTCGCCGACGTGCCGCTGTTCGTGCGCCGCTGCGCCGAGATGGTGAAGCCGGGCGGGCTGATGATCACAGCCACGCTCAACCGCACGCTGAAGAGCTTTGCGCTGGCGATCGTCGGCGCCGAATACATCCTGCGCTGGCTGCCGGTCGGCAGCCACCAGTGGGACAAGTTCGTCACCCCGAACGAGCTGGAGATCGCGCTGGAGCAGGGCGGCCTGCGCGCGTTCCACGAGCAGGGCGTGATCTACAACATCCTCGCCGACCGCTGGCAGCTTTCGACCGACACCGATGTCAACTACATGATCGCGGCGGAGAAGGCGTGACCGCGTCATGATCGCCGCCGGCTGGCTCTGGATGGTCTTCACGCTGCTCGCGGCCGCGAGCCAGACCGCGCGCAACGCCATGCAGCGCGAGCTGACCGCGACGCTCGGCACCGTCGGCGCAACCCAGGTGCGCTTCCTGTTCGGCTTTCCGTTCGCGCTGGCCTCGCTCGCCGCGGTGCTGATCGCGACCGGCTACCCGCTGCCGGTCCCCATGCTGATCTACATCCCCTGGGTGATCCTCGGCGCCGGCGCGCAGATCCTGGCGACGGCGCTGATGCTGATGGCGATGAACGACCGCTCGTTCGTGGTCACCATCGCCTACATCAAGACCGAGGCGATCCAGGCGGCGCTGTTCGGGCTGCTGTTCCTCGGCGACCCGCTGACGCTGCCGATCTTCGTCGCGATCGTGATCGCCACCGCCGGCGTGGTGCTGATGTCGTTCAAGCCCGGCGCGCGGATCGAGGGCGGGCTGAGGCCCACGGTGCTCGGCCTGGTGGCGGGCGCGATGTTCGCGCTGTCGGCGGTCGGCTTCCGCGGCGCCATCCTGTCGCTCGATCATCCCAACTTCGTGGTCGGTGCGACGGTGACGCTGGCGGCCGGCCTGGTGATGCAGGCGAGCTTGCTGACGCTCTATCTCGCGCTGCGCGACCGGGTGGTGATGATGAAAATCCTGCGCGCCTGGCGGCCGTCGCTGTTCGCCGGCTTCATGGGCGCGACCGCGTCGCAGTTCTGGTATCTCGCCTTCGCCATCACCACCGTCGCCAATGTCCGCACCCTGGCGCTGGTCGAGGTGCTGTTCGCTCAGGCGATCTCGTTCTTCATCTTCAGGCAGGCGACCACGCCGCGCGAGGCGTTCGGGATGTCGCTGATCGTGGCCGGCGTGGCGCTGCTGATCTGGGTGCAGTGAGCGCCAACGGCGCTCCCCCCTGCCGTATCCCCCCTTCCCCGCGCCACCCGAGAAACGCTACCGTAGTCCCCAGTTTCTTCACCCTGGGGGGCTCCGATGCGTCGAGTGAATGTGGTCGCTGCTGCTGCAACCGTTGCCGTGCTTGCCGGACTAGCTGTTCCGGCGCACGCACAGACTGGCGTCACGGCGTTTGAAGGCGCCCGGCTCATCGTCGGCGATGGAAGCGCCCCGATCGAGAACGCGACCTTGGTCGTGGACGGCGCAAGGATCGTCCAGGCCGGCAGGGCCGCCGACGTTCGCGTGCCCGCCGGTGCCACGCGCGTGAACCTCGCTGGCAAGACCGTGATGCCGATGCTGATCGACACCCACGTCCATCTCAGCCCGACGCGCGAACGGCTCACGCGGGACTTGAAGCAGCGCGCCTATTACGGCGTGAGCGCCGCGCTCAGCATGGGCACGGACAACATCGAATTGCTGCCGATGCGCGGCGAGACGATTCCCGGCGCCGCGCGGTTCTTCAGCGCGGGGCGCGGCATCACGATGCCCGAGCCGGGACGCATCACGGTGCCGCACTGGATCACCACCGAGGCGGAAGGCCGCAAGGCGGTGCAGGACATCGCGGCGCAAAAGGCCGACATCGTCAAGATCTGGGTCGACACAAGGGACGGCAAATACAAGAAGCTAACGCCTGAGTTCTACGGCGCCATCATCGACGAGGCGCACACGCGGGGGCTCCGGGTGGCCGCGCACATCTTCGATCTCGAGGACGCGAAGGGGCTCATTCGGGCGGGCATCGACGTGCTCGCGCACGGCGTTCGCGACAAAGATATCGACGACGAACTGGTGGCGATGTTCAAGCAGCGCCCGAACCTGGTCCTCGTCCCGAACCTGCCGCCTCGCGGGGTCAAAGCGGATTTGAGCTGGTTGAAAGAGGGCCTCCCGGCCGCCGAACTGGAGAACTTGGAAAAGGCCAACACCGATCGGCCGCAGGTGCAGCAGTTTTTCGGGATTCAGTCCCGCAACCTGGCGAAGCTGAATGCGGCGGGCGTGCGCATCGCGCTCGGAACCGACGGCAACCGGCCGTGGGGTCCGCACGAGGAGATGGAGGACATGGTGGTCTCCGGGATGACGCCGATGCAGGTCATCGTGGCGTCAATGCGCAACTCGGCCGAGCTCCTGAAGATCGCCGATGCGGGCACGCTGGAAGCGGGCAAGAGCGCCGACTTCATCGTGCTCGACGCCAATCCGCTGGACGATATCGCCAACACGCGAAAGATATCGTCGGTGGTCTTGCGCGGCGCGGCCGTGGATCGTTCGCAGCCGGTCCGCTGAATCAATCGGCGTCGCTTGTCTGCTTCCTGCCAGGCAGGTGAGGGGGACTGTCATGTTCAAGGGCCGTGGCTCTATCGGTGCAGCCGCGATCTCCGCGATTGCGTTGACCTTGGGACTTTCCTCTGCGCAAGCGCAGACATCGTCGACACAGATTTGGCCGACCCGGCCGGTCACCGTGGTCGTCACCTACGCCGCGGGCGGCACCAACGACATCATCACCCGCATCATCGCCGCCCGCCTTTCCGAAGTCCTGCGCCAGCAGGTCGTGGTCGAAAACGTCGCCGGCGCGGGCGGCATGACCGGCGCGGCGCGCGTGGCAAAGGCTTCGCCGGACGGCTACCAGTTCGTGCTCGGCAACGTCGGCACGCATGCTCAGAACCAGACGCTCTATAAGAATCCGCTCTACAATGCGGCCACCGATTTTGCGCCGGTCGGCCTGCTCGTCGACCTGCCGATGGTGATGGTCGCGCGCATGGACTTTCCGGCCAGCACCCTGCCGGAGTTCATCGCCTACGCGAAGGCGAACCACTCAAAGATGCAGTACGCCTCGGCCGGCGCCGGGTCGCCGACGCACCTTTCCTGCGCGCTGCTCAACGCGGCGATCGGGGTGAACATCACGCACATCCCGTATCGCGGCAGCGCGCCGGCCCTGCAGGACATGATGGCCGGACGTGTCGACTACCATTGCCTCAACGCCTCGTCTGCGCTTCCGCATATCCGAGGGCGGACCGCCAAGGCGATTACCATGTTGACCAGCAGCCGCTCGCCGACGTTTCCGGAGATCCCGACCGCCGATGAGCAAGGCCTCAAGGGTTTCGTTGCCGACAACTGGCTGGCGTTCTTCCTGCCCAAGGGCACGCCGGCCGCGATCGTTCAAAAGCTCAATGAGTCGGTGATCGCGGCGATGACCACGCCTGCCGTGGAGGCGCGGCTGAAGGAGATCGGCGCCGACGTGGTCCCAACTGCGCGGCGCTCGCCGGAGTTCCTGCAGAAATTCGTCGAGAGCGAGATCGTGAAATGGGCCGGCCCGATCAAGGCCGCGGGCGTGGCCGCGGAGTAGCGCGGGGAACTAAAGCGTCGCTCAAGATGCCAGCACCGGCGCGACGCCGATCGCGACGATGAGCTAGCTCCCCCACAGGCCCCAGTAGTTCCGCGATGTGCTCATCGGCCAGATCTTCGGCCGCTGCGGCATGTCCTCGTGCCATGGGCGGGGCTCGAAATAGCCGAGCGTCTCGTCCTTCATCTGGTCCATTTCGGTGTAGACCTCGATCCGCAAGCCATCCGAGTTCTTATGATAGCAAGCGATGTTGTGGCCGATGTTGTGGCGGCTCGGGCCCCAATCCAGCTTGAATTCGTTGCCCGCCAGCACGTCGCACGCGCGTTGCAGCTCGGAGAAATCCTTCACCTCGAATGCGATGTGGGCGAGGCCGGGCTTCTCGCCTTCGAACACGTTGATGGTGTGATGGTCGGGGCCGCAGCGCATGAACACGCTGACCGTGGTGCGCCAGTCCGAGGTCCGGAAGCCCAGCAGCTCGGTATAGAACTGCTCGCCGGCGCGGGCGCTGTCCACGAAACGCGCCACGTGGCCGAGCTTGATCGGCATGATGCCGACCACCTGCCGTTCGCCCTTCGCGAACGCGTAGTCGGAAAACAGTTCGAGCGGCGTGCCGTACACGTCCTTGAAGACGATCGCGCTGGCGATGCCCGGGGTGACGCCGCTGCGGATTTCGAACGGGATGTTCCGGCCGGTCAGCTCGCGGCCAACCGCGGACAGTTCGGTCCCCGGTGCGATCTGCAGGGCGATCGCGGCCAGGCTGGCGGTGTCGCCGCGCTGCAGGACCAGTGTCTCGAGGCCGAGCTTGGTTGCGAGCACCGCGCGGTCGCGCGTCTGATCGATGACCGAAAGGCCGATGATGGTCTGATAGTAGTCGAGCTGACGCTGCAGGTCGGGCGTCGTCAACGTGACGTGGCCCAGTCTCTTGACGCTGATCATCGCATCCTCCGCGGCGCTAAGCTAACGGATGGTGCGGAAACGGCCAAACGAAAAGGCTGCGTTGGGTTACGCGCTATGAGGGTGTGCGCTAGTTCCGCTCGTCCGGCAGAATCGGGATCGGGTGAAACTCGATGCCCTCGTCGTGCAGCTCCTGGGCGTCCTGCGGCGAGGCTTCGCCGTAGATCGAGCGGTGCTCGATCTCGCCGTAGTGCATCTTGCGCGCCTCTTCCGGGAATTTCGTGCCGACGTTGTCGGCGTTCTTGGTCAGGTGCTCGCGCAGCTCCCTGAGCTTGGCGCGGAACTCGCTCTCCTGCTGCGACATCATCGCGACCGGCGTCTTGCTCTCGACCGGGGGCGCCGTTGCTTCAGGCGGCGCGGCGGCCGGCGCTTCGGGCGCGGACTTCCTGCTGCCGCGGCCGAGCGACGGCGCCATCAGCGCCTTCTCGACCTTCTGCGAGCCGCAGGCCGGGCATGTCACCAGCCCGCGCTTCGCCTGCTTGTCGTAGTCGGCGGAGTTCTTGAACCAGATTTCGAATTCGTGGCTGCGCTCGCAGGCCAGGGCGTAGCGGATCATGTCGGTGCCCGGACTGCGCGCAGGTGGGTGGGCTCGGCCATCGGCTCGACCATCTCGAAGCGCCGGCCGTGCTGCAGCGAGGGCACGCGGGCGCGGGCGGCGGCGACCTCGGCCGGATCGATGTCGGCGAACACCACGCCGGGTTCGGTGCCGCCCTCGGCGATGATGCGGCCCCACGGATCGACCACCAGCGAATGGCCGAAGGTCTCGCGGCCGTTCTCGTGCTTGCCGCCCTGGGCGGCGGCGAACACGAACGAGCCGTTCTCGATCGCGCGGGCGCGGTTGAGCACGTGCCAGTGCGCCTCGCCGGTCTGCTGCGTGAAGGCGGAAGGGATGGCGAGGAACGAGGCGCCGGCTTCCGCCAGCGCGCGATAGAGCGCCGGAAAGCGCAGGTCGTAGCACACCGTGAGCCCGAGCCTTCCCCACGGCAGGTCGCTGATCATCGCGATCTCGCCGGCGCGGAAGTTGCGCGACTCGCGATAGCTTTCGCCGTTGGCAAGATCGACGTCGAACATGTGAATCTTGTCGTAGCGCGCGACGATCTCGCCCTGCGGATCGATCAGGAACGAGCGGTTGGCCGCCTTGTCGGGCGTGACCTTGATCGCCAGCGAACCGATGTGGATGGTGAGCGACAGCGCCCGCGCCAGCTCGCGGAAGGTGGCGAGGTTGGCGTCGCTTTCCTCGTCCACGATCGCGCCGAGCAGGCGATCGCGGCTCACTTCCATGATGTTGGTCATCTCGGGAGTCTGCACGTAATCCGCGCCGCCCTGCTTGGCCTCGCCGATCAGCGTGGTCGCGGCGCTGAGATTGGCGGCCGGCGTGCGGCCGGAGCGCATCTGGATCAGGCCGACGCGGAACGTGCCGGATTTGCCGGTGGCCGTTGTCATGCGGCGCTTCCGTTGAGCAGCGGATCGAGCTTGCCCGCGTCCTCGAGCGCATAGAGGTCGTCGCAGCCGCCGACATGGGTCGCGCCGATGAAAATCTGCGGCACCGTGGTTCCGCCGTTGGTGCGGGCTGTCATGGTGCTGCGCAATTCCCTGCTCCCGCTGACGTCGATCTCGGTGAACTCCGCGCCCTTGCGCCGGAGCAGTTCCTTCGCCCACTGACAATAAGGACAATAAGGTGTGGTGTAGATTTCGATCTGGGCCATGGTCTTTGAGTCGATTCGACGCGCTCCACCACTATATGGGCGCTCGCACCGCGTCGACAACCCGGGCAAAAACCACCACATCGACCGATTTGGCGCCGCCGCGCAGCAGCGCCCGCGCGCAGGCATCGGCGGTGGCGCCGGAGGTCAGCACGTCGTCGACCAGGACCAGCTTTCGTCCCACCACCTCCGCCTTGCCGTCCTGCGGCACCCGGAACGCGCCCTGCACGTTCTCGGCGCGCTCGGACTGCGACAGACCGACCTGCTGCGCCGTCGCCTTGACGCGCTTCAGCGCCGCCTCGGTGATGGGAATGCCTGCCGCCTGCGAAATCGCCTTCGCCAGCAGCGCCGACTGGTTGAAGCGGCGCGCCCACAGCCGCCGCCAATGCAGCGGCACCGGCACCAGCGCATCGGCGCCTTCGAGCAGCTCGCGCCCGGCGCGCGCCATCCAGCCGCCCATGGTCGGCGCGAGGTCGAGCCGGTCGCCGTATTTCAGCGCGTGCACCAGCGTGCGCGCGACGTCGTCGTAGCGCACCGCCGCGCGGGCGCGGTGATAGGCCGGCGGATCGGCGATCGCCTGCATCGACAGCACGCCGGGGCCGGGATCGTAGGCGAACGGAATGCCGAGCCGCTCGCAATAGGGCGGCGCGATCAGCGACAGCTTCGACCAGCACGACGCGCACAGCCCGTTCTCGCCGACCAGCTCGCGGCAGGATGGGCACAGCGGCGGCAGCGCCACGTCGAGCGCGAAGCCGAAGGCCGAGCGGAACGGTGCGGCGAGGCGCCGTAGTCTCGAAGGTCCGTTGTCCGTCACCACGCTGGACATGGTGACACGCTATCGCCGGTAAACCCTCTTGTCATCGCCCGCGAAGGCGGGCGATCCAGTATTATCAGGATGGATGCCCCGCCTTCGCGGGGCATGACAGTTGAGCCATGCCGCAAGCGCCCGTCATCTTTGATCGTCACCTGCTCCGCGCCCGGCACAGGCGCGCCGCGGCGCTCGGGCCTGTGACGTTCCTGGTCGATCGGGTGGCGGACGAGCTTTCGGAGCGGCTCGCGGCGGTGCTGCGCCCATTCGATCTGGCCGCCGATCTCGGCACGCCCAGCGACGCCGTGCGTCGCGCGATCGAGGCCAAGGTCGGCCGCATCGTCGATGTCGTGGCGGACGAGGAGGCGTTGCCGTTCCGCGATGCCTCGCTCGATCTGGTGGTTTCGGCGCTGGCGCTGCAGTTCGTCAACGATCTGCCGGGCACGCTGGTGCAGGTCCGCCGCGCGCTCAAGCCGGACGGGCTGTTGCTAGCCGCGATGATCGGCGGCGACAGCCTCAACGAGCTGCGCGAGTCCTTCGCCGCGGCGGAATCCGAGATCGAAGGCGGGGTGTCGCCGCGGGTCGCGCCGTTCGCCGATCTGCGCGATCTCGGTGCGCTGCTGCAGCGCGCGGGCCTGGCGCTGCCGGTCACCGACGTCGACCGTCTCACCGTGCGCTATGATTCGCCGCTCGGGCTGATGCACGACCTGCGCCGCATGGGCGCGACCAACGCGCTCACCGCGCGCCGCCGCACGCCGCTGCGGCGCGCAACGCTGAAACGGATGCTGGAGATCTATGCCGAGCGCTTCGCCGACGGTGATGGCCGGGTGCGGGCGACGTTCGAGATCGTGTGGTTGTCGGGCTGGGCGCCGGACGCGAGCCAGCAGCAGCCGCTCAAGCCGGGATCGGCGACGACGCGGCTCGCCGATGCGCTGGGCACCCAGGAAATCCGCACCGGCGAAAAGGCCGGCGGACGAGACGACGTTAATTGAGGCCGTTCGACGCCGAGCTGAACGCGCCCTTGACCGACGAGCCGATATTCGTCACCGCGGCGACGACGACGACGGCAATGCCGACTGCGATCATCGCGTATTCGACCGACGTGGCCCCGCGCTCATCGGCGAAGAAGCGGCGAACCGTCTGCGTCATTCCTTGCATCCCGTCATTCCCATCGTAGCGTCGTCACAGCAGCAGCGTCGTCAGATGCGCGATCAGCGGCTCGTCCGCCGGCGGCATCGCGTAATCCCGGAGCCGGTTCGGCCGGACCCAGGCGAGCCGTTGGCCCTCCTGCG
>CAMDEB010000139.1 GCA_945893085.1 Rhodoplanes serenus
CACGCGAACGTGACGCATGGTGTTGTCAGCCGCGATACGGTTGATCAGGGGCGCCACAAAGTCGTCAGGCAGCGACGCCGCCAGGGTGACGCCGGATTTTTTGAGCTGTTCGTGGATTTTTTCGTTTACATCCATGGCCCGCGCCACACTCTCCTCGAAGCGGCTTAATTATCCTATCGCGGGCGCAGCCGCGATGACCTCGACCTCGACGAGGAATTCGGGTCGCGAGAAACCGCTTACGATCATCAAGGTCGACGCAGGCGGAGGATCGCTGACGAACTGGTCGCGTGCCGCCATATAGCCCTTCAGGTGCTCGCGTCCCGTGACGAAGGCATTGATCCGCACCACATCCGCAAAGCCGAAGCCCGCGTCCTTCAGCACCGCCTCGATGTTGCGAAAGCACAGTTGTGTCTGCTCCTCGACAGTCTCCGGCACGCGGTCGGCTAGATCGATTCCGAGCTGTCCTGAGCAGACCAGCATGCGATACCCCGGGGGGATTTCGACGCCATAGCTATAGCGCGCGAACGGTGGACGGATAGCTTTAGGGGTGATGTGCCTCATGGCGACGATGCTATACCATAGCGCGACGTACGGCCAGACGACAGCCTAGAAGTGAAGTCATGTCGCGAAAACGATTCTGGGGCGAGCTGAAGTCGAGCGAGTTTTCCGAGCTTAATCTGAATGCGACGGTCGCCGTTCTTCCCGTCGCGGCGATCGAGCAGCATGGCCCGCATCTGCCGGTCATGACCGACACCGCGATCATGCAAGGAATGATCGATACGGTCTTGGCCCGGCTGCCCGACGAGTTCGCAGTGTTGTTCCTGCCGATCCAGACCATCGGAAAATCGAACGAGCACCTGCGTTCAAAAGGGACCATCACGTTCTCGGCAGAAAACCTGCTGCGCATCTGGTTCGAGATCGGGGAAGCGGTTCATCGTGCTGGCCTGCGCAAGTTGGTGATCGTCAATTCGCACGGCGGCAATGCCGAGGTGATCAGTATCCTGGCGCGAGAACTTCGCGTGCGTCTCGGCCTGCTGGCGGTGACCAGCCAATGGCGCCGCTTCGGCCTGCCGCCGAACACGTATTCGGCCTACGACGCAACCTATGGCATCCATGCCGGCGACATCGAAACCTCCCTGATGCTGCACTTTCGTCCCGATCTGGTCGACATGTCGAGAGCGAAGCAGTTTCCCTCCAAGGCCGCCGACATCGAGAAGCAGTTCACGCATTTGCGGCCGATCGGTACGCATGCCTTCGGATGGACCGCGCCGGACCTCAATCCCGACGGCGCCGTCGGCGACGCATCGGCCGGGACCGCTGAAAAAGGCAGGCTTACCGCAGAATTTCAAGCCGACGGATTTATCGCGCTGTTGCGCGATGTGGTGCGATTCTCCTTAGATGACTGGTTAAGCCCGGCAAACTGACAGCCCTTGCGGCCTGCAAAACGTGCAGGACATGCCCTCATCTCTGGCTTGCAATTTCAGTGGTTCTCGCAAGAGTCATAGTGACCCGAGTGGAGGTCTGCCCGGCTTCGAGCTCGGAATCTGGTTCGGCCTGTTGGCCCCGAAGGGCACGCCGCAGCCGATTATCGAGAAGCTCGCGTCCGCCTTGCAGGCCGCGATCGCCGATCCTGCTGTGCTCAAGCGCTTGGACGAGTTCGGTGCGCAGCTCGGTCCAAAGGAACTGTCGGCGCCCGACAATTTCGGCAAGTTTTTCCGCGCCGAAGCCGCGAAGTGGCGTCCGGTGATCACGGCCGCTGGCGCCTACGCCGACTAATCGATCCGGTGGGGTAACGCGTCTTGTTTGATGCTTTCGGCCGGCTGTTCTCGGGCTCAACCTGGGGCGGCCGGCGGAGCGGGGCGGGTTGTTACCGTCTTAAGCCCAGGGCGTTTCAGTCCGTTCAACGACGCCCTGAGCGCGCGCGCGCAAGTGCGTCGAGAACGCGCTCCGGCGTGAACGGCTGGTGCCGGACCCTGGCGCCGAACGGCTTCAATGCATCGTTCACGGCGACCCACACCGATCCCATGGCGCCGATCAGGCCGGCTTCGCCGATGCCCTTGGCGCCGAGCTTGGTCGATGCTTCTGGAGTCTCGACATGGGCAACCACGATATCGGGCATCTCATCGGCCATCGGCACCAGGTAGTCGGCCATCGTTCCGTTCAACAGATTGGCGTCGTCGCTGTAGATGCATTCCTCGTAAAGCACCGCCCCGATGCCTTGGACGATGCCGCCGCGCACCTGCCCGTCGACGAGGAGCGGATTGATGACGCGGCCGCAATCGTCGACCGCCCATTGGCCGAGAACCTTGATGAATCCGGTCTCGCAGTCCACTTCGACGTAGCTCGCCTGCACACCGTTGGCCATGTAGTACATCTTGTCGTTACCCACGAAGCTCGCGCTTACCGACAGCTGCACGTCGTGGTCCGGCGGCAACGTATCCTGCCGGAAGTATCCGATGCGGCCGACGTCGGCCAGGCTGATCACAGGCTGCCCGGTCCGTGTGTTCACCACCTGGCCGTCGATGATGTCGAGCGCCTCGGGGGGCGTCTGCGTGATGGTGCCGGCAAGAGCCAGGATGTTGTGCTTGAGCATCGTGCCGGCCCGCAGCGCCGCCTCGCCGCCGATCGCCATCCCTCGTGATGCCCACGCGCCACCGCCGTACGGCGAGATCGAGCTGTCGCCGCCAATCACGCCGACCTGTTCGATCGACACGCCGATGGTGTCGGCGACGATCTGGGCGATGCCGGTGAGGGTGCCTTGGCCCTGATCTGTAAGACTGGTCACACAGCGGACCGAGCCCGAAGGCTCGAGCCGAAGGTTGCAGCCGTCCTGGGTTGAGATCGGCGCGCCGGAGGGTCCGTAGTAGGGAGGGCCGTAGGCGGTCTGTTCGCAGAACGTCGCGATCCCGAGTCCACGAAACACGTCTTTCTCGCGCAGCTTGCGCTGCTCCTTCCGCAGCGCGTCGTAATCAATGAGTTCGACGAGCTTTTCCAGGCATTCGTGAAATGAAACAGTCTCGAGCCTCTGGCCGCCGGGCGTGATGCAGGGCAGGGAGGACTTTGGGCGATAGGTGCGGCGCTTGAACTCGACCGTGTCGATGCCGAGCTTGTCTGCCGCGAGATCGGTCAGCAGCTCCGTCGCGATGCAAGCCAGCGGCATGCCGACGCCACGGTACATGCCGATCAGGTTCTTGTTGACATAGATGCTTCGGGTGCGGGCCTTGTAGTTCTCAAAGCTGTAGGGCGCGCCGGTAATCGTGATAGCCATCATTCCCTCGGCGACATTGAAACGCATCGGCATGCCATAGGCGCCGACGGCGGCGATGTCGTCCATTTCCATGGCAACAATCTCGCCGGACTTCATGAACGCGATGCGTGCCTTGATTCGATGATCGCGCGCTTGCGCATCCGAGACAAAGGATTCGAGGCGATCGACACAGAACTTGACGGGGCGGCCCAACACCATGCTGGCCACCACTGCCGCCATCTCATCGACATAGAGGTTGAGCTTCATTCCGAAGCCGCCGCCGATGTCCGGTGCGATCACCCGGACCTTGTGCTCCGGAATCTTCAAATGACGGCTGAACACGTCCTGCATCTGGAACGGTGACTGGTGCGCGTGGATGACCGTGAGCGAGCCGTCTCCGGGATTGAAGTCCGCGATCAGTCCCCGCGTCTCCAATGTCATCGCCATCTGCCGTTCGAAGCGAAATTCCTCCTCGATGACGTAATCGGCCTCTGCGAACGCCTTGGCCGGCTCGCCCCGCTCCAAAGAGAAATCGAAGGCGACGTTGTCGTCCAGTTCGGGATGAATAGCGGGCGTGCCGGGCGCGATGGCCTGCATCTGGTCGCCCACGACCGGCAGTGGCGCCCACTCAATGGCGACGAGCTCTGCCGCATCCTCGGCTTCCGCAAGGCTGTCAGCGATGACCGCGACGACGGGCTGACCTTGCCAAACCGCACGCTCGGATGCCAACAGAAGTTGCGGCGCGGATCGGTGTCCCGGCCGGTGCAGCGCGACGCCGACGAACGGCTCGCATCTCGGGTTGATATCGGCGGCGGTGAGAACCGCCTCGACGCCTCGGGCCTGTTTGGCAGGTTCGACGTTGATCGAGACGATTCTGGCATGCGGGTGCGGACTGCGCACGAAGCAGACGTGCAGCATCCGTGGCAGCTTGATGTCGTCAATGTAGCGGCCACGGCCGCTGAGCAGCCGCTGCAATTCCAGGCGGGGAACGCGCGCGCCGATACCGGTGGACGATCTTGTGTTCGTGTTCACGATTGCCGGGCCCCGGCGGTCCTGGCGGCGATCACCGCTTCGACCGCGTCAATAATGGCGTGATAGCCGGTGCAGCGGCACATGTTGCCGGAAAGATATTCGCGAATCTCGGCGCGCGATGCCGCTTCGCCTGTCGATACCAGTTCATAGGCGGTCAGCAGCATCCCGGACGAACAGAACCCGCATTGCGCCGCGTTGCGCTCGATGAATGCCTTCTGCAGGTCCGCAAGCCTGCCGCTCTGCGACAGACCTTCGATGGTGTCCACCGACTTGCCTGAGATCTGAGCCGCCAACGTCAGGCAGCTTCGAACCGAGCGGCCGTCGATCAGCACCGTACATGCTCCGCAGATGCCGTGCTCGCAGCCGAGATGCGTCCCGGTCAATTCGAGTTCCTGGCGCAGGAAATCTGCCAGATGCTGGCGCGCCTTCACCCGTCGCTTCAGCGGCTTTCCGTTCAGCGTCGCCTCGATATCGACGTCCTCGTGTCCAACGAGATCGGTCATGACGCCGCCTGCATGACAAGTGAATTGAGGACGCGGCGCGTGAGCACCGTGGCCATGTGAAGCTTGGTCTCGGCCCGCAGGCCGGGCGTATCGTCCGGCGTCAGGTCCTGGCGAATTTCCCTCTCGAATGCAGCGGTATCAAGCACCGGCATTGCCAGCCCCGAGACCGCGACCGACACCGATGCAGCCACTTTGGCCCGATCGACACAGCCGAAATAGACCAGGCGGGCTCCCTCGATCCGGTCGCGCCGAGCGCTCACCATTGCTGCGAGTCCCACCAGGGCAAAATCGCCGCGTCGTCGTGCCAGCTCCGCGAAGCCCGCCGTCGTGTTGGCCTGGGGTGCAGGGAATTTCACCGCGACGATCAGTTCGCCCGGCCGGAGATCGGTCTCGAACAGACCCTTGAAGAAGTCCTCGGCTTTCACCTCCCGTTCGCCGGCGGCGCTGCCCAGAACGAGCGTCGCCCGGAGGGCCACACTGCAGGCCGGCAATTCGGCGGCGGGATCGGCGTAAGCCAGACTGCCGCCGAGCGTGCCGCGATTGCGGATTGCGACATGGCCGATGTGGGCTGCGGCCTGCGCCAGCAGTGGAAGCTGTTTGCGGACGAGATCGGACTGTAGCAACTCACCATGCCGCGTCAGCGCGCCCAGCCGGATCGTGCCGTCGCGCTGCGACTGGCCCGCGAGTTCCTTCAGACCGCCGATGTCGACCAGGAGCTTCGGCGCGGAAAGTCGCATGTTCAGGCCGGCGAGCAGGCTCTGGCCGCCCGCGATGGGCACCGCGTCGCCGCCGTTCTCCTCCAGAATCCGATAGGCGTGCTGGAGTGAATCCGGCCGGATGTACCGGAAATTTCTAGCTTTCATGATCTGAACATTGTGTTTCAGCGACAATGTGCTGTCAAACAGCAATGCGGCAGAGCACCTTCTTACGCCATCCGCTCGGCCGATATGCCCCGGCAATCCATTTCATATTCGAGATCGACCACCGGTGGCCGGTTGTAGTGCCAAGTCAGACCCGAGTGAGCGGCGCCGCGTCGGACGATCTCGTCGGCTAGGAACGGATGGACATCATGAACGGTATAGATTTGGACTGCCGTCGTGTCCTGCCAGCGAAATCCCAGCGCGGCGAGGCGGCGCTCCATCTCGTCGAGCACGAAGCGGGCCTTCTCACGCAAGCCGGCTGGACTCACATCTCCCAGCCGCACCACGTGATCGCGATAGTTTCCACGGCCTTCGGGCGCTTCGCCGCTTCCCGCGATCACGAATGACGGCGCGTCGTCGTCTGCGAGTTCGGTATAGGCGAACGCGTAGAATGACGGTTCGGCAGGTGGGTCGATGGCAGGACAGACATTGCTTCTGGCGACCGGATTTGTTGCGCCGTCGAACAGGCCCCAGCGTTCGAGGGTGCCGACATAGACTTTGTTGAAGGCGAGGAATCCGCTTTCGGTGAAGGGTGCGGGCGAACGAAGCTCGCACGCGCAGAAAGCGGTCAGCGGTCGGCCGGCCGCGGTGATCGTTCGCTCGATCCGTCGAAAGCCTTCCGCGAGCGGAACCGGCTTGCGAAATCTTACGCGCACGATTCGATGCCCCGGCGCCGCTGCGACGCCGGCCGAGTATTGAAACACACCCTCTACGAAACGATAGCCGCCGCGCTCGAACGCTAACGCTGGCATGACGTGGCTCTCCTTGAATGACTGTGGTGCTTACAGCATCGATCTAGGCCAGCCCCATGTAGGCTTCGCGGATCGCGGGATCGTTGGCGAGACTCATCGCAGGCCCCGACATGGTAACGCGACCATGGTCGATGACGTAGGCCCGGTCAGCGAGCTCGAGTGCATTCATCACGTCCTGCTCGACAAGCAGGATCGCAACGCCGGATTTGTTGACAGCCCGAAGACTTTCAGACAACAGCTCGACCACACGGGGCGCCAGTCCAAGCGACAGCTCATCGATGAGGAGCAGGCTTGGCGACGCCATCAATCCGCGGCCGATGGCGCACATTTGCTGCTCGCCTCCGGACAAGGTGCCTGCGTCCTGCCACCGTCGCTCCGCGAGAATGGGGAACATGGCGTAGACCCGTTCCAGATCCACGGCGATGCCGGCTTTGTCGCGCCGCAGATACGCGCCCATCAGCAGGTTGTCGCGGATGCTCATCGCCGAGAAAAGGCGGCGGCCTTCCGGGACGTGTGCGATGCCGGCCCGAACGAAATTTGCAGGCGCCGCCTGTGTCATCACCTTGTCGTCAACCTCGATGCTCCCGGCCGTCGGTACGAGCAATCCGGAGATGCACCGCATCAGGGTGGTTTTGCCGGCTCCGTTCGACCCAATGATGGAGACCAATTCCCCCGGGCCAACCTCCATCGTCACGTCCCAGAGCACCTGGACGTCGCCGTATCCGGCCTGAAGATTTGCAACGGCAAGCTTGCGAGGAGCCATGGTCACGGCGCGCCTCGCGGGTTGGCGGCTGCGTATTTCGCGCCCAGATAGGCCTCGATCACGCTTTTGTCGCTGAGAACCTCACGCGGCTCGCCCTGGGCAATCAACTGGCCATGGTGGAGGACAACCACACGATGGGAAATCGAGAGAACCACCTTCATCAGGTGTTCGATCACGATGATCGTCACGCCTTGATCCGCGATCTTGCGGATCAATCCGAGGGCCTCCGAAATCTCTGTTGGATTGAGCCCGGCATTGACCTCATCCAGCATGAGCAGACGCGGCTTCATGGCGAGGCTTTTCGCCAGTTCCAGGCGCTTGCGCTTGGCGAGTGTGAGTGCGGCGGCCGGTTTGTCCGCCATATCGGCAAGGCCGGTGAAGGTGAGATGTTCGCGCGCGATGGCGTGAGCCTCGTCAAGCCCTCCGGCGCCGCCAGCGAACAGCGCGCCGGCCGCGGCATTCTCGAGCACGGTCATTTTTGGGAATGGCTGCACGATCTGAAACGTGCGGGCGAGCCCGAGCCGTGCGATCTGGTGCGGCCGCAGCTTCGAAATGTCGCGACCATCGAATTGCACCCGGCCGCCGGTGGGCGGATGAACGCCGGTGATCATATTGATCAGCGTCGTCTTCCCAGCGCCGTTTGGGCCAATCAGGCCTAGGATTTCGCCTTTTTCGACCGAGAAGCTGACATGGTCGACCGCGTTGAGGCCGCCAAACCTCCTCGATACGTCTTCAAGCGCGAGAAGCGCGGTCATCTCGCACCCCTCAGGCGGGCAAATCGCTCGCGCAAAAGCGATAGCAGCCCATTTGGAAGAAACAGCACCAGAACGACGATAATGAGCCCGAGGGCCGCGGCATGAACGGTCAGAAAATTCCGCCAGACGAATTCCTCGAACATGAGAAGGATGAGTGCGCCAATCGCCGGTCCAAAGATCGTGCCGAGGCCTCCGAGCAGAACCATGACCAGCGGTTTGACCGCGAGCAGGATGTCAAACACGTCCGGTGGCTCGATATAGTTCACCCAGGAGGCATAGATTGCTCCCGCGATGCCAACGAACACGGCGGATAGGGAGAAAGCAGCGGTCTTGTAGCTGTAGGCGTTGACGCCAAGAATGCTCGCCGCATCCTCGTTCTGCTGGATGCATCGCAATCCGAAACCCAATTTGCTGCGATAAACGACAATTGCCGTAGCGGTGCACAGGAATGCGAGGGAGAGCATCGCATAGAAAAAATATCGGGCCTGCGCCTCCACGGAAATCCGCATGATTGGCAGATTCAAGCCCATCCCTCCGCCGGTGAGGTTCGGCGTCGTGTTGACGATCTCGCGGAGCATTTCGGCGACGATCAGGCTTGCGATTGCGAAATAATGGCCGCGCAAATGCAGGATCGCGCCGCCGAGGGCCGCAGCAAACAACAGTGTGGTGAGGCCAGCCGTGCCCCAGGCGAGCATCATCGGCAGTCCCTGATTCTGGAGTATGGCGGACGTATACGCGCCGAGACCAAAGAATGCCGCCGTTGCGAACGACGGATAACCTGCCAGCCCACCGATGAAGTTCCACGACTGCGCCAACACCGCGTACATGCACAATATGCTCGCCAGCCGAAGCAGATAGTTATTGCCGACGAGCGGCAAGGTCGCGAGCATGGCGGCAACGACGATCAGCGTAATCCAGTTTTTCATTCGTAGCCCCGCTTGCCGAGCAGCCCGCTGGGGCGCGCAAATAGAAGTACCAGCAAGAGGCCAAAAGAGATCGTCACCGCGTGCTCCGGTCCGAACCAGTAAGATCCGAAGCTTTCGACAATACCAAGCACAATACCGCCGATCATCGCGCCGGGTACGCTGCCGAGGCCGCCAAGCACACAAACGACAAATGCCTTGCCGAGAAACGTCGTGCCGTTGAGAGGAGAGATTGGAAAAATGATACTCAGCAGCGCGCCGGCCGCGCCGGCCATCAAAGCGCCGATCCCGAAGGTCACGGCGTTGATGTTTTTGACATCAACGCCCATCAAGGCTGCCGCGTCGCGATCCATGCGCACGGCCACGATCGCACGACCGATCGTGCTGTCACGCAGCAGCCGATACAGAAGCACAGTGAGCAGCAGGGCGAGCGCCATCGCCGCGATCCGGTCTCCCGGCACGAACACAGGTCCGATTTCGAGCGACCCGAGCGGATTGGCGAGATTGATCGAACGGTAGTCGGCGGTAAACGCGACCAGCATCGCATTGTTGAGGACAAGGTCGAGCCCGAACGTCAATGTGAGGGTGATCAGGACTGGAGCTGCGATGACGCGGTTGATGATTCCAGCCTGGATGACGTGCCCCAGCGCGTAAAGGATGGCGCCCGCGATGACGATGGAAACGAACGGGTGAATGCCAGCATAAACGTAGGCGAAATAGGCGATATAGGATCCCAGCACGATGAACGTGCCGTGCAGGATATTGATGACGTTGAGAACGCCCCAGACCAGCGAGAAGCCCACAGCGATGCAGGCGTAGAGCCCGCCCAGGACGAGTCCATTGGTGGCGATCTGCAGGTAGATCATGACTGAGGAGTCTTAGCCCTCGTGATCGCACCATCCGCTACACGGTCTGCGCGGCGAATGGCGTTCGCCGCGCAGCCGTCACATCAACGTGGACTGAAGCGGACTTCACCCTGCTTGATGCTCTCCGGCCACAATACGACCGGCTTGCCGCCGACGAGCTGGAAGACCGGCGGCTGCAATGACGTGATCTGTCCGGAGGGGCCGAACTTGACCTTGCCATAGAATGTCTCGGCGTCCATGGCCGCAATCGCATCACGCACCTTTTTCGGATCGATCGAGCCGGCAGTTTCGATGGCCAGTTGCAGGATCGCGCCGTCCGCTGCCGACGAAGCCTCGACGTAGTCGGCTTCGCCACCGTATTTCTTCTCCCACGCGGCATTGAATGCCTCGGTCGAGCCGAACACGTCCTTGCCCTTGTAACGGACTGCCGGATGCCACCACGACATGCTCGTGATGTTCTCCGCGAGCGGACCGACCGTCTTGGCGAACTCC
>CAMDEB010000140.1 GCA_945893085.1 Rhodoplanes serenus
TCCCGGTGGCGATCGCCATGGGCGCCACGCACGTGCGCATCGGCAGCGCGATTTTCGGTGAGCGCGGTTAACTCAGCGCCAGCGGGGCGGTTGGTACCGGCTCGATCTCGATCGCAGCCGAGCGGCAATCTTTACCTGCACTTATCTCGAGTCTTCAGCCGATGACGATGCGGGTCCGCGGCCCGAGCCGTCCGAGCAGCCACCGCAGCGACTTCGCCTCGAGTGCCACGCAACCGGCGGTCGGGGCGAATTTCTCGCGCGCCACATGGACGAACACGGCACTGCCGCGGCCGGCGATGCGCGGGCGGGTGTTGTGATCGAGCTCGATGATGAGGTCGTAGAGCCGATCCGCGCGCCAGAGCCGGTCAGCGGTGCTACCGGCCGGCACCTGCACCGGCCGGTTGTAATGGCGGTCGGCCGGATCCTCGCACCAGCCGTCGCCGGGCCGGATGCGCCGCACCGGCAACTGGGTCAATGGCCGAGTGTGGCGATCGGCGCGCCACCACAGCCGCCGCAACCGGAAGGCCCCCCGCGGCGTGCCGCCGTCGCCCTCGCGCTTGTCGGCCTTGATGCCGGCGCGCCCGAGCGCCACCGGCAGCGCCAGCGGTCCGGCGATCAGCCAGCCACGCGTGCGGTCGCCCGGCTTTGTGCGCACCCAGATGGCTTCAAACGGCGCTTTTCGCATAGGTTGCAACCCGCTTGCTCTTTTACCCCCGAATGCTCTACTTCGCGCAAGGCCGCCGGGCACCATCGGCGGGGGGTGCCGTAAGCCATGCCCAATACCCGAAAAATCCTGATCGTCGATGACGACACGGAGCTGCGTACCGCCCTGGTCGAGCAGCTCGCGCTGCACGACGAGTTCGAGGCGATCGCTGTCGAAACCGGCACCAAGGGCGTGCAGGCCGCCAAGGCCGGGCAGATCGACCTGGTCATCATGGATGTCGGGCTGCCGGACGTCGACGGTCGCGAGGCGGTGCGGATCCTGCGCAAGAACGGCTTCAAGGCGCCGATCATCATGCTGACCGGGCACGACACCGATTCCGACACCATCCTGGGCCTGGAATCGGGCGCCAACGATTACGTCACCAAGCCGTTCCGCTTTGCCGTGCTGCTGGCGAGGATCCGTGCCCAGCTGCGCCAACACGAGGCCAGCGAAGACGCGGTGTTCACCATCGGGCCGTACACCTTCCGGCCAAGCTCGAAGCTGCTGATGAGCCCCAAAGGCAGCAAGGTTCGACTCACGGAAAAGGAGACCGCGATCCTGCGGTATCTCTACCGCGCCGGCCAGCGTCCGGTGTCGCGCGAGACCCTGCTGCAGGAGGTCTGGGGCTACAATTCCGGCGTGACCACCCACACGCTCGAAACCCATGTCTATCGCTTGCGGCAGAAGGTCGAAAAGGATGCGGCGAACCCGGCGATCCTGGTGACGGACGCCGGCGGCTACAAGCTCGTTCCGTGAGAGCGCGCCGTGAGCATTGAAGACGACATCGCCTTTTTCGAGCGGGTGCCGACGCTTCGCCTGTTGGGGCGCACGGCGCTGCGTATCCTCGCGATCGGCGCCGAGAGCCGCTACGTCCACGACGGCGAGGCGCTGTTCGGCGTTGGCGATGCGGCCGACTGCGGTTACGTGGTCCAGGAAGGATCGTTCCTGCTATCGGCGAACAGTTCGGGCCGGACCGAGGAGATCGTCGCAGGTCCCGGCACGCTGCTCGGCGAGTTGGCGCTGCTGACCGAAACGTCGCGCCCGGCAACAGCGACCGCGCGCGAGCCGTCGACCGTCATCCGGGTCTCGCGCAGCCTGTTCCTGAAGATGCTCGAAGGCTATCCGGACATCGCGCAGAAGCTGCACGAACAGATCGCGGCGCGCGCCGCGCAATCGCTGCAGGAAATCAGCGACCTGCGCGCCAGGCTGGACATCGGTAACTAGATCTGGGCGATTAGACGTCCAGCGTCGCCGTCACCGGCACGTGGTCGGACGGCCGGTCCCAGCCGCGTGCCGCCTTCGCCACCTTGAGGCCGGCCAGCCGATCGCCGAGCGCCTGCGTGACCCAGATGTGATCGAGGCGGCGGCCTTTGTCGGCGGTGGCCCAGTCCGGCGAACGGTAGCTCCACCAGGTGAACAGCTTTTCCGGCTCGCGCACGATCGTGCGCGCGGCATCGATCCAGTTGCCGGCCTTCTGCGCCGCCAGCAGCTTCTCGCACTCGATCGGCGTGTGCGACACGATCTTGAGCAGCGCCTTGTGATTCCAGACGTCGCACTCCAGCGGTGCGACATTGAGATCGCCGACCACGATCGAGCGCTCGTTGGCCTTGGGCAGCATGTGCGGGCATTCGCGCAGCTCGTCGAGGAACGAAAGCTTGTGCGCGAATTTCGGATTGACGACCGGATCGGGCTCGTCGCCGCCCGCCGGCACATAATAATTGTGCACCGTCAGCGGATCGCGCAGCCCGGCCTTCTCTCCCAGCGTGACGCCGACGTGGCGCGAGTCGGTCTTGCCGCAGTAGCCCTTCTTGGTCGTGGTATCGAATGGCAGCCGCGAGATCACGGCGACGCCGTGATAGCCCTTCTGGCCGTTGATCGCGATGTGCTCGTAGCCGAGCCGGCGGAATCGCTTGAGCGGAAAGGCGTCATCCGGACACTTGATTTCCTGCAGGCAGAGCACGTCCGGCCGCGTGGCCTTGATGAACTTCGCCACCAGATCGATGCGCAGCCGCACCGAATTGATGTTCCAGGAGGTGACCTTGAGTTGCATGACAGTGTCACCCCCGGGCTCGACCCGGGGGTCCATCGCAAGAGGAGGTTTGTTGAAGCGTTAGCTGGATTGCCGGGTCAAGCCCGGCAATGACCGCGGTGGACAAATCAGCGGGGAGGGACCGCTACTGAATTTGCCTGGTGTAGTCGATCCGGAACAGGTTCGGGTCCGGCCGCTTGGTGGTGTCGAGGTTGTAGACCGCGACCGTGGTGTCGTAGCCCTGCGGATCGGTCACCGTCCATTGCTTGAGCTGGAGGTCCTGCGCGCTGAACATCAGCATCAGGCGGTGGGTGCCGCCGATGACATGCCGCTCCTCGATCACCACGGTGACGAAAATGTCGTCGGCATAGACGCCGATCAGGTTGGTGTCGCGCAGCAGATCGAGCCGGTCGGACAGCAGGAAGCGCAACGGCGTCTGCGACAGCGGGTAGAGGTCTTGGGTCGCGAGCTTGCGGTCGCGCACCACCACCGACGAGCCGTCGGCGATCAGCTCGGTCGGATTGGGCGGATTGTAGTCGAAGCGGACCCGGCCGGGCTTCTGCAGGAAGAACTCGCCCCGCGACTTGCTGCCGTCGGGGCCGACCTGGACGAAATCGCCGATCAGCGTGCGGGTGCTTGAAAGGTAAGCGCTGACGCGATCGACCAGCGCGCGCTGCCTGGCGTCGAATGCCGTGGTCTCGCCCGGCTTGAGCGGCGCGACCGTCGGGCGGGGAGCCGGCACATTTGCCGCGCCACCGCGTGCGGCATCGGGCCGCTGGGCGCCCGGCGTGAGCGGGATCGGGGCGGACGGTCGCGGCGGCGCCGCCTGCGAGGGTGCAGCATTTCTCGGGGCCGGGAGCGGCAACGGCACGTTTTGCGCCGGAGCGGCGGTCGCCAGCGCCAGGCTTCCCAGCACGATTGCGAGAACAGCCGTCCGGCCTGCCATATCCTGGTCTCCGCTCAATGCCCGGCCTGATTCACTAGTCGCCGCCTGTGGCGATTTCGCGGCCCGTTCGATCGATGGGGACTAAAGCGCGGGAGCCGATGATTCTCAATAGCGCGCGTGCTCTTCCGCGCCGATCAGGATTTCCCGCTTCCCGGCATGGTTGGGCTGACCGACGATGCCTTCCGTCTCCATCCGCTCCATGATCGAGGCGGCGCGGTTATAGCCGATCTGCAGCCGCCGCTGGATGTAGCTGGTCGAGGCCTTCTGGTCGCGCTGCACGATCTGCACCGCCTGCTGGTAGAGGTCGGTGGCATCGCCCGCCTGGCCCATGCCGCTGGCGTCGAAGATCGGGTTGCCGTCCTCGTCCTCGTCATCGGCCGCAGTCACCGCTTCGAGATACTGCGGCTGGCCCTGCGACTTGAGGTGGCGGACGATCTTCTCGACCTCGTCGTCCGAGCAGAACGGGCCGTGCACACGGCTGATGCGACCACCGCCGGCCATGTAGAGCATGTCGCCCTGGCCCAGCAGCTGCTCGGCGCCCTGCTCGCCCAGGATGGTGCGGCTGTCGATCTTGGAGGTGACCTGGAACGAGATGCGGGTCGGAAAATTCGCCTTGATCGTGCCGGTGATGACGTCGACGGAGGGACGCTGCGTCGCCAGGATCACGTGGATGCCGGCGGCGCGCGCCATCTGCGCCAGCCGTTGCACGGCGCCTTCGATGTCCTTGCCGGCCACCATCATCAGGTCGGCCATCTCGTCGACGATCACGACGATGTAGGGCAGCGGCTCGAGATCGAGCTCCTCGCGCTCGTAGATCGCCTCGCCGGTTTCCTTGTCGTAGCCGGTGTGCACGGTGCGCGACAGCGCCTCGCCCTTGGCCTTCGCTTCGGCGAGACGGATGTTGTAGCCGTCGATGTTGCGCACGCCGAGCTTCGACATCTTCTTGTAGCGCTCTTCCATCTCGCGCACCGCCCACTTCAGCGCCACCACTGCCTTCTTCGGATCGGTGACGACCGGCGTGAGCAGATGCGGGATGCCGTCATAGACCGAGAGCTCCAGCATCTTCGGATCGACCATGATCAGCCGGCACTGCTCCGGCGACAGGCGATACAGCAGGCTCAGGATCATGGTGTTGATGGCGACCGACTTGCCGGAGCCGGTGGTGCCGGCGATCAGCAGGTGCGGCATGCGCGAGAGATCGACGACCACCGGTTCGCCGCCGATGGTCTTGCCGAGGCAGAGCGGCAGCTTCGCCGTGGTCTCGGTGTAGTCGTCGGCGGCCAGCATCTCGCGGAAGTAGACCTTCTCGCGCTTCTCGTTCGGTAGCTCGATGCCGATGGCGTTGCGGCCCGACACCACCGCGACGCGTGCCGAAAGCGCGCTCATCGAACGGGCAATGTCGTCGGACAGTCCGATCACGCGCGACGACTTGATGCCGGGCGCGGGCTCGAGCTCGTAAAGCGTAACGACCGGCCCGGGCCGCGCGTTGATGATCTCGCCGCGCACGCCGAAGTCCTGCAGCACGCGCTCGAGCGAGGTCGCGGTCGCTTCAATGGATTCCTGGCTCGGTGCGAAGCGGTCGGTCGATTTCGGCGACGCGAGCAGGTTGAGCGAGGGAAGCTGATAGCCGCCCGATCGCTTCGGCGCCTTTGGGCGGGCGGGTTTGCGCGGCCGTGCGGACTCGGCCTCGTCTTCTTCGCTCTCTTCCTCGGCTTCGAAACGTGCCTCGCCGCTGGCGTCGAACGTCGGCGCGATGCGGTCGCGCGGCGAGACCACCGGCATCGGCGCCTGCGGCAGCGGCTCGCGCGCCGGCCAGTGGCGCGCCATCAGCCGGGCGATGCGGGCTTTGATGCTGAGCACGGCATGTGCGAGCCGGCCGAGCGAGATCGAGACCCGCTCCTCGTCGTTGTCGGCGGGGCCCGCCGCTTCGCGCGCCCAGCGCTCGTCGAGTACGACCGAAGACCGGTCGCGCCAGCCGAAACCGGCAGCGAGTGCAATGGCGACCAGCGCGGCCGCGCCGAGCACCGCCGCGAAAGCCACCAGCGTGACGCCAAGCCGAGGTCCGAGCACGGCTTCGGGAACGCGCAGCAGCGCATCGCCGATGACGCCGCCGAGCCCGGTCGGCAGCGGCCAGGACGGACTCTTCGGCAGGCAGGCCGCAAACCCGGATGCGAGCAGCGTGCCGACAAGCCATAGCAACAGCCGCTGCCACTCGCGGTCGAATGGGCGATGCGTCGCGATCCGCCAGCCCCAGACCGCGACCGGCAGCACCAGCACGGTGGCGGCGAGCCCGAGCAGTTGCATCAGCAGGTCGGCGCCGATTGCGCCGGGCGTGCCGAGCAGGTTGCGCACCGGCGCGTCGGTGGCATGGCTGAGCGAAGGGTCCTGCACCGACCAGGTCGCGAGCGCGACCGCCATCGTTACCGCAAGCGTGATCAGCGCGACCCCGCCGCTTTCGCGGACGCGACGCCTGATCGCGCCGCGCAGGTCGTCTGACCAGAACGAACGGTCGATGCCGCGGTCGAGCACTGCCATGGTTCAGCCCAGCACCGCGACCAGGCGATGCAACGCCTCGGCCGTGGTTTCCTTGTCTTGAACGAGCGCAACGCGGATGTAGTTGGTTCCCGGATTGCTGCCGTCGGCGCCATCGCGCGCGAGGTAATGACCGGGGATGACGCGCAAGCCGCCGTCGCGCCACAGCCGCTTGCTGGCTTCTTCGTCGCCGCCCTGCGCGCTGACGTCGAGCCAGAGAAAGAATCCGCCGGGTGGGCGCTGATAGCCGTAGCGGTCGCCGATGATCTGATCGGCGAGATCGAACTTCGCGACATACATCTCGCGGTTCCGGTCGACATGCGCCTCGTCGCCATAGGCCGCGATGGCGACCTCCTGCGCGGGCACCGGCACCTGGGGCGCTGCGATGTTGCGCAGCTCGACGTAGCGGGCAAGAAAGCGGCGGTCGCCGGCGGCGAAGCCGACGCGCAGGCCCGGCAAATTGGAGCGCTTCGACAACGAGTGGAACACCACCACGTTGGCGAAGTCGGGCCCGGAGACCTCGAGCATGCCGTGTGGTGCGCGGCCGTTGAGATAGACCTCGCAATAGCATTCGTCGGCGAACACCAGGAAGCCGAAGCGCCGCGCCAGCGCCGAAAGCCGCGAGAGATAGGCTTGGTCGGCAACTGCGCCCTGCGGGTTCGACGGCGAGGCGATGTAGAACGCGACGGTGCGGGCCAGCAGCTCTTCGCTGATCGCGTCGAGGTCGGGCAGAAAGCCGGTGGCGCGCGTGGTCGGGAGATAGACCGGCTCGCATTCGGCGGCGGCGGCGCCGGCCGAGTAGGCGGCATAGAACGGATTGGGGATCAGGATCGCGGGCTTGCCGGCGCGGCGCGGCACGAACCGCTTGGCCGCGACCGCACCGAGGAACAGCCCTTCGCGGGTGCCGTTGAGCACGATCACCTCGGATTCCGGGTCCATTGGCCTAGTCAGCCGGTAGCGGCGGTCGAGCCAGGCGGCCGCGGCCTGCCGGAAGCGCTCGGTGCCTTTGTTGGCCGGATAGCGGCCGAAATCGTTGAGATGCGCCATCAGCACCGGGCCGACGAACGGCGGAATCGGGTGCTGCGGCTCGCCGACCGACAGATTGATCGGCGGCTTGCCCGGCTTGATGTCGGCCAAAAGCTCATGCAACCGGACGAACGGCGAGCGTCCTTCGGCCTTGGCGGTCGTGGGTTGGGACGCGGCTGCGGTGCTGACCATGGACATCATTGACCAAGCGGCGGACCGCCCGCCGCTGATGGGTCGGATACCATAGGGGTGGCGAGGTTAAGGCGTGATTAACCAATCGCGGCCGGCGGCTGAAAAGCCTGACCCTTCAATAGAGAGAGGCCCCGGTCTTGCGACCAGGGCCTCCCGACGGATGGGGCAGTGCCGGGTGATCCGCCCCGACCGTTTCGTGCGTCACATGTTGTAGGCGCGCTCACCGTGGTCGGTGAGGTCGAGACCTTCGCGCTCCGCTTCGACCGTCGGACGCAGCCCGATGGTGACGTCGATGACCTTGAAGATGATCGCCGAGCCGATGCCGGACCACACCAGGGTGAGCAGCACGGCTTTGATCTGGGCGATGACCTGCGTGGAGAAGTCGTAGTCCGCGATCTTGCCGATGGCATAATCCATGATGCCGGTGCCGCCGAGCGCGGGTGCCACCAGGATGCCGGTGCCGATCGCACCGATGATCCCGCCGATGCAGTGGATGCCGAACACATCGAGCGCGTCGTCGTAGCCAAGCGCGTTCTTCACGGTCGAGCAGAAGAACAAGCAGACCACGCCGACGAGCAGGCCGAGCACGATCGCGCCCATCGGTCCGGCGAAGCCGGCCGCGGGTGTGATCGCAACCAGGCCGGCGATGGCGCCCGACAGTGCGCCGAGCAGTGAAGGCTTACCCTTCACGACCCATTCGGCGAACATCCAGGACACGCCTGCTGCCGCGGTGCAGACGAAGGTGTTGATCATGGCAAGCGCCGCGCCGCCGCTGGCTTCGAGGTTCGAGCCCGCGTTGAAGCCGAACCAGCCGACCCACAGCAGGCATGCGCCGACGAACGTCATGACCAGCGAGTGCGGCGACATCAGTTCCCTGCCGAAGCCGGTCCGCTTGCCGACGATGAGCGCGCCCACCAGGCCGGCGATGCCGGCATTGATGTGCACGACGGTGCCGCCGGCGAAGTCGATCGCGCCCCACGAGAAGATCTTGCCGGCGTCGGCCAGAACCTCGTCGAGCTTGGCTTGGGCGGCCGTCTTGGCGGCGCCGTCAGCCGCTGCGGCAAGCGCCTTGGCGGCGGCGTCGATCGCGTCCGGGCCGGCCCAGTACCAGACCATGTGGGCCATCGGGAAGTACACGAACGTCACCCAGAGCGGAACGAACAGCGCGACCGCCGAGAACTTCATTCGCTCGGCGAAGGCGCCGACGATGAGGGCGGGCGTGATCGCGGCGAACGTCATCTGGAAGCAGATGTAGATCAGCTCGGTGATGTTGACGCCGACCGAGAATGTCGCCGCCAGCGATTCAAGCGTCACACCCTTGAGGAAGATCTTGTCGAATCCTCCGATGTAGGTGCCGCCAGTAAAGGTGAGGCTGTAGCCGTAGATCACCCAGATGATCGAAACGATGCACACCGCGTAGAACACGTGCGCGAGCACCGACAGCGCATTCTTGGCCCGCACCAGTCCGGCGTAGAACAGCGCGAGCCCTGGAACGGTCATCACCAACACCAGGATGGTGCTGACCAGCATCCAGGAATTGTCGCCCTTGTTGGGGACGATTGCCGGCGCGGCCGGCGCGGCCGCAGGCGCCTGAGCGAGCGCGGCGTCGTTGAGAAGCACGGCGATGGACAGAGCAGCCAGCCCCGCCAGTCCCGCGCGAAGAAGCGTCTTGCACGTCATGGTCGAACTCCTGTTCGCAAGCTTCGAGGGGCGCGGGGTCACAGTGCTGCCGCGTCGGTTTCGCCGGTGCGGATGCGTACGGCGTGGTCGAGGTCCCAGATGAAGATTTTGCCGTCGCCGATCTGGCCGGTTTTGGCGGCCGCGGTGATGGCTTCGACGACCTTGTCGGCCTGCTCCGTCGGAACAGCGACCTCGATCTTGATCTTCGGCAGAAAATTCACGGCGTATTCTGTGCCGCGGTAGATTTCAGTGTGTCCCTTCTGACGCCCGTATCCTTTGACCTCGGTGACGGTAAGTCCGTGCACCCCTGCCGCAGTCAGAGCGTCGCGGACCTCGTCGAGCTTGAAAGGCTTGATGATGGCCATGACGATTTTCATGGATCGATCCCCGCTTGAGCCCGGTCCAGCCGACCGGGCGACCTACTAAGCGTCGCCACACGAACTCATGCCCGCGTGCACCGCCGCAGGGATAGAATCAAACCTCGTGCCAGTCCGGGGATGGCACGTTAACGCTTTGGTAGTGCTAGGATTTTCGTGCGCGGAGGGGTGGTGGGTACGGCAGCAGGCAAAGTGCTGCCGCGAATCTGCAACGGAATTAGCCAGACAGGCGCGGCGGTGCACAATACTGCACTGTTTTTAGGCAGCGACTGTTGCAGGAGCCTAAAATGCCGAGCCCGCCTTGCGGCGGGCCCGGTCTTGCAGCGACGAAAATAAAGGCGCGGCTACTGCAATGACTCGCCATGGAGCGATACGTCGAGGCCGGCGCGCTCGTCTTCATCGCGCACCCGCAGCGGCACGAAGAAGTTGATCACCTTCAAAAGCACGAAGGTGACGACGCCCGACCAGATCAAGGTTGCGGCCACGCCGTAGAGCTGGATCAGGACCTGCTTGCCGTTGCCTTCGATCAGGCCGGCGGTCTCGCCGATGGCGGCGACCGCGAACACGCCGACGAGGATCGTCCCGGTCGCACCGCCGACGCCATGGACGCCGAACACGTCGAGCGAGTCGTCGTAGCCGAGCTTGGTCTTCAGCTTGGTGCAGGCCCAGTAGCAGAACCCGCCGGCAACGATGCCGATGATGATGCCGTGCCACGGCGCCACGAAGCCGGAGGCCGGCG
>CAMDEB010000141.1 GCA_945893085.1 Rhodoplanes serenus
GATCGAGCCCAGAACGGCCCCGACGAGGCCGACCGGCGGCGCGACCACCTTCACGAGCTTACCGGCGAGTTCGGAACGCGACACGAGATCGCGCTCCTCAACTGGAATCGCGGGCACCAACTCGGGCCGCACGATGCCGAGGATCAGGATGTAGATGCAGTAAATTCCGGCGAGCATCAGGCCGGGAATCATCGCCGCGGCAAACAGCGTTCCGACCGACTCGTTCATGATGTCAGCGAGCAGGATGAGGATCAGACTCGGCGGGATGATCTGGCCGAGCGTGCCGGATGCGCAGATCACGCCGCAGGCGAGACCCTTGTCATAGCCGCGCCGCAGCATGCCGGGCAGTGTGAGCAGTCCAAGCGTGACGACCGTGGCGCCGACGATGCCGGTCGTCGCACCCATCAAGACGCCGACCAGGACGATGCCGATGCCCAGGCCGCCGCGCAGTGAACCGGCGGCGTGGCCGATCACGTCCATCAGGTCCTCGGCGAGCCGCGAGCGTTCCAGCATCATTCCCATGAACACGAACAGCGGGATCGCCAGCAGCGTGGAATTCGTCACCACCCCGAACAGGCGGTGCGGCAGCAGGTTGAACAGCAGCGTGCCGAAACCGAGAAAGCCGAAGACGAAGCCCGAGATCGCCAGCGTCAGCGCGACCGGAATGCCGGCCATCAGCAGGCCGAAGAACGACACCAGCATCAGGACGGCGAGAACTTCGTTCGAAAACATCAGGCGCTCCTGTAGGCGAGATAGCTCTTGATCGCCTCGGACAGCGACTGAATGAAGAACAGTGCAAAGCCAATCGGAATCAACGCTTTGACGATGTAACGGTAGTCGATGCCGCCGGGATTTGCGGTGCCTTCACCGATGCTCCATGACAGCCATACGTACGGGATGCATAGCCAGATCACGATGATCGACAGCAGCATGCCTACCACTGCGGTGATCACGTCGACCAGATGCTTGCTACGCGGGCTGAAATACTGGAACAGCACGTCGACGCGAACGTGATCGCCGTGCCGCAGGGCATACGACATGCCGAACACGCAGATCGGCACCATGATGTGCCATTCGAACTCCTGCATCCAGATCGAGCCGATCGAGAAGCCATAACGCAGGAGCACGTTGGAGCCCATGACCAGGGCGAGCCCGAGCGCAAGCCAAGCGGTGGCGCGGCCGACGAGATCGATGAAATGGTCGATCCCGCCGGCAAGCTTTTCAACTGCAGTCACCCGTCAGGCCTTGCGGATCTTGGTGTGGTAGATGAGTTCGCTCAGATCGGCCCAGGAATCGTATTTCGCCTTATAGGCCATGTAGGAGTCGTGGACCTTCTTGGTCACCGGATCGCGGGCCACCGCCTCATCGAGAATCTTGGTCGTGGCCACCCGCAGCGCCTTCACGACGTCATCGGGCAGCGGCTGGGCGATGGTGCCCTGGTTCTTGACCAGGTCTTCCATCGCTTCGGCGTTGTTCTTCTGGCACCAGGCCTCGCTGATCACGTTGCAAGCCGCGCAGGCATTCTCGACGATCGCCTTGAGGTCGGCAGGCAGGCTGTTCCATTTCGCCTTGTTGACGATGACCTCGCTGGCCGTCGCCATCTCGTGCCAGCCGGTGGTGTAATAATACTTGGCGACCTTGTGCAGGCCGAGCTGACGGTCGAGGAACGGGCCGACGAATTCGGCCGCGTCGATCACGCCGCGCTCGAGGTTCGGGAAGATTTCGCCTGGCGCGATCAGGCGCGCATCGACGCCCAATTCCTTGTAGACGCGCCCGGCAAGCCCCGGGATGCGCATCTTGACGCCCTTGAGGTCGTCGACGGTCTTGATCTCCTTGCGGAACCAGCCGGTCATCTGCACGCCGGTGTTGCCGGCGAGGATCGGCACCAGATTGAACCGGTCGTAAACCTCGCGCCAAAGCTGGGCGCCGCCGCCGTCGTAGTACCAGCCGTTGAAGCCTTGGAAGTTGAGACCGAAAGGCACCGCGGTGAAGTACTGCGCGGCGAAGCTCTTGCCGGTCCAGAAATACGAGTTGGCGTAATTCATCTCGACCGTGCCCGAGGACACGGCGTCGAAGCCTTCTGCCGCTGGGATCAATTCGCCGGCGCCGTAGAACTGGATCTTGAGGCGGCCGTTCGACATCTCGTCGATACGGCGGACGAGGTCTTTGGCGCTGCCCGGTCCGGTCGAATAGAAGGCGGCGTTCGGGCCGTAGAAGCTGGTCATCTTCCAGTTGAGGGTCGCCTGGGCGCGAACCACTGCCGGAGCCGCCACCGTTCCGGCCGCACCCGCCAGCGCCAATTTCGTGAAATCGCGACGTCGCATGGTCACCTCCCCGTTGGGTTGTCAGCCAACAAAAGCAAGCGACGGGCCAACCCGACCACCCCGAAAGCGTCCATTGTGACTGGATTTTCCGGGGCTTCAAGCCCGGTTGCATACTTTAGCGGCAGCGCGCCTAGGAGGCGGTCAGGCGGTGCGAGCGGCGCTCAATTCGTCGGCAGCCTGAAACGCAACGTTCGCGGGCCGATCAGCAGCACAACATCGCCCTCCCGCCGCCAGCTCGTCACTTCGGTCAGGACCGAGAGCAGGTCGGCGTCGCCGCGCGCGCGCTCTGGCGGGCATTGCCGATCGGTCACCGGGCCGGTCATCACCGTGATCGTGTCGGCGGCGACGACGAGCTGTCCTTCCACGCGGTTGCACCACATTTCCAGGGCGATCGCGCCGTTGGCGGCAACGTCCATGTTCGGGATGCGTTTCGAGCCGCGCATCGGCTTGGCATCAAGCAGAAGCTCGCTGTCGAAGGGAAATCTGCTTTCCGAAGCCGGGACCGCATTCGGAACACCGAACGCCGATGCCGCGAGCACCACGATCAAGCACAAGCGCATCCCGGTCATGCTTTCCCTCCGAATGGCCGGCATCTGAACGCGGAGCCGCGCATGCCGCAAGCACACAACGCCAATATCCTCAGGCTTTTGCCTCCGGCCCGGCACGGAATATCCGTCGGGTGCGACGTGTTATTTAATGCAACCTTATCCGGGAGGATGCCAATGGATCAACGCATCATCAACCTCTACGACCACTTCACCCACGGCTACATGAGCCGCCGCGACTTCCTCGACCAATTGACCAAGCTCGCGGGTTCAGCCGCGGCCGCCGCGGCGCTGCTGCCGCTATTGCAGAACAACTACGCCCAGGCCGCCATCGTCGCCGCAGACGACGCGCGCCTGGCCACCGAGCGGGTCTCCTACGACTCGCCCAAGGGCAAGATCAACGGCTACCTGGCTCGCGCGGCAGCCAAAGGCAAACGCCCGGCCGTGATCATGATCCACGAGAACCGCGGCCTCAATCCGCATATCCAGGACGTGGCCCGGCGTTTGGCACTGGAGGGTTTCCTGGTGTTGGCGCCCGACTTGCTGTCGCTGGTCGGCGGCACGCCACCGACCGACGACGAGGCGCGCGACCTGCATCCCAAGATGAACCGCGAAGACGCGATCGCGGCGTCGGTCGCCGCGGTGTCGTTCATGCAGAAGCACGCGGAATCGACCGGCAAGGTCGGCGCGGTCGGATTTTGCTTCGGCGGCGGCGTGATCAATCGCATGGCGACCGACAGCCCCGATCTCGTGGCCGCGGTGCCCTATTACGGCGGGCAGCCGCCGGCGGACAAGGTGCCGGCGATCAGGGCGGCGCTGCTGTTGCACTACGCTGGGATCGACGACAACACAAACAAGGGGATCGAGGCCTACGAGGCGGCGCTGAAAGCCAACGACAAGAAGTACACGCTCCATAGCTATCCGGGCGCCCAGCACTCCTTCAACAACGACACCAGCGCCGCTCGCTACCACAAGGAAGCTGCCGATCTCGCCTGGGGACGCACGGTCGCGTTCTTCAAGGAGCAGCTCGGCGCACCACCGCGTGCGACCTGAGTGAGGTCGCCAAAAATAACGCGCCGCCTCCGGCAACGGGGGCGGCGCTTTGCTGTCAGCCGAAGAAATGCTTGTAGGCCGCGGCGAGCTCGCCGCTGTGCAGGTTGTTGACCTGAAGATAAGGCTGGGTGCGTTTCACCCAAGCCTTCTGCGAAGCAATCACCTTGGCAAAGAACCGATCCTTCGAGTGTTCGGCGATGATCTTGTCCCAGGCTGCAAGCTGCGCAGCCAACACCGCTTCCCCGGTGTGGATGACGTTGACGCCTTGCTTCTTGATCTCATCAAGGTCCTTGGTATAGCGGTCGTAGGCGATGCCGAGCTGATCGCTTGACGCCGCGAGAGCGGCATTGCGCAGGATCATCCTGATCTCGAGCGGCAGCGCATCGTGTTTGGGCTTGTTGAAGATGATCTCGAAGGTTTCGGCCTGCTGATGGTGCCCGCCCATCATGTAGAACTTGGCAACGTCCGGCAGTCCCAGCGCGAGGTCGGAGGTGGGATTGTTGTTCTCGGCCGCATTCAGCAGCCTGCGGTCCATGGCTTGCACGATTTCGCCGCCCGGCAGCAGGGTGATCGCCGCGCCCATCTCCTTGAAAAGATCGATCGAGAGACCCACGGTGCGGTACTTCAGGCCCCTGAAATCATCGGCGCTCTTGATCTCTTTCTGAAACCAGCCGAGCGGCTGCGTCGGCATCGGGAAATAAAGGTAGCCGACAAGATTGAGCTTGAGGATGGTGTTGACCAGTTCCTTGTACAGCGCCTCGCCGCCGCCGTGATAGAACCAGGCGAGCATGCCGTGCGCGTCCCAGCCGAACGACGGCGGGGTGCCGAACAGCGCAAAGGCTTTGTGCTTGCCATACGAGTTGGTGCACACGCCGTGGCCGGCATCGAGAATCCCCGCATGTACGGCGTCCACCATCTGGAACGCGGCCACCACGGAGCCAGCGGGCAGCACGTCGAGCCTGAACCGACCGCCGGTCATATCGTTGACCTTCTTGGCATAGTCCGCGGCGAACTCGTGGAAGATGTCGCGCGCCGGCCAGGTGGATTGGTATCGCCAGACCACGGTCTGCGCGTGCGAGACTTGCGGCATCGCCACGCTCGCCGCACCGGTGGCGCTTGCCGCAAGGAGAAACTTTCGGCGAGTGGGAGCAGCCGGCGCAGGAGATATCTCGGTCGATACAGACATCATCTGGTGTCGCCGCTATCGAGGGCCGTCACCCGACGCTTGGCAGCAAAGGCGTGCTGAAAATCTGCCGGGCCCGCCGTCAGCGCCGCAGGCTATCGTTGCCATAGCGCAGCGTATGCACAAAATCGTAAATGAGCAGCAGCATCACGACGACGACGATCACGATCAGGGGCAGCGCCTTAACCCACCACAACATGAAACCCAAGAACGTCGCCAGCCCTGCGATGCCAATGATGCCGGTGACCAAGGTCATCATCATGTGGTGTTCCTTCTCGTTGCGGACTGCCGCAGGCCGCGTAGCGGGTGTCATGCGGGAGCGGCGGTTTCGCTCCCGACAGTCTTGACCAACCAGCGGGCGGTGCGCAAGAGGCGTGCATCGTTGCCGCGGCGGCCGACCAGCTGGACGCCGAGTGGCAGGCCGGTTTCCGACCGCAAGAGCGGCAGCGTGATGGCCGGCGTCCCCAAATAGGTCCAGGTGGTGCAGAAGACCGGATTTCCGGTGGCCTCGCCGCACGGCGCCTCGCCCGGCGCAGCCGGCGTCAGGATCGCGTCGTATTCGCTGAAGACCTCATCCAGCGTAGCGTTGAGCGGCGCGCTGGCTGCGAGCGCCGCGACGTAGTCCACCGCAGGAACCATGCGCGCGCGCTCGACCAGTTGTCGGAGCTGCGGACTGAACTGGTCGCGCCCCCTCTCGTAGTCGCGGTGGAGGTTGTGCGCCATGTCGACCTCCATGACCGTCTTGTGCAGATCGAGTGCCCGGCCGAAGCTCTGCCCGAGATCCACCTCGACCGCGGCCTCGCCCAGCATCTCGACCAGCTCGCCGAACGCGTCGCGGGTCACCGGCTCGGCCTCATTCCAGAACGCGGACTTCACGAACGCGAAGCGCGGCGGCAGCGGCGGTTTCGACACCGCGACCGAAGCCAGCGGCGGGCGCGCGATCGGCCGCGTGTCCGGGTCCTCCGCGTCGAAACCGGCCATGATCTCCGCAAGCAGCGCCACATCTTCGACCGTGCGCGCGAACACTCCGACATGGTCGAGCGCGCGGGAGAGCAGCAGCGCGCCGGTGCGGGGAATGAGCCCGTGGCTCGGCTTGTATCCCACCACCCCGCAGTAGGCCGCCGGACGGATGGTCGAGCCGTTGGTCTGCGTGCCAATCGTGCCGGGCACCATGAGCGCCGCCACCGCCGCCGCCGAGCCGCTCGAAGAGCCGCCGGGCGTGCGCGCCTTGTCATGCGGATTGCGGGTCTTGCCGGGATGGAAATAGGCGTATTCCGCCGTCACGGTCTTGCCGAGGATGACCGCGCCGGCCGCGCGCAGGCGCGCGACCGCCGCGGCATCGCTGCGCGGCGTGCGGCCCGCCCACAGCGGCGAGCCGAATTCGGTTGGCATGTCGCCGGTGTCGAAGACATCCTTGATGCCGATCGGCACGCCATGCAGCGGCCCGAGCGCCCTGCCGTGCCTGCGGTGCTCGTCGAGCGCCTCCGCCTGCTTGAGCGCGTGCTCGCGGTCGAGAAAAGCCCAGGCCTGCACGTCGGCATCGACCTCGGCGACGCGGTCGAGACAAGCGGTCACGAGCTCGGCAGCGCTGACGCGCCCCTCGCGCACCTCGGCAGCCGCTTCGCAAAGCGAGAGTGCGCTCAAATTCATGATGGCGCCTTGGCTCTCGTCGCCCGTCTTACCTTGGCGTGTACAGATAATCCGGCAACCAAAGCGCAAGGCCGGGGAAGATGTAGACCAGCACCATGGTGGCGAACACCATGAACACGAACGGTAGCGCGCCGCTGAAGATGTCGGTCAGCTTCACCCACGGGGGCGCGACGCCTTTGAGATAGAACGCGGCCATCGCCACTGGCGGCGTGTTGAAGGCGGTTTGCGTGTTGAGCGCCACGAGAATGCCAAAGAAAATCGGGTCCACGCCGAACTTCGGCAGCAGCGGCAGGAAGATCGGCACGAAGATGATGATGATCTCGGTCCATTCCAGGGGCCAGCCGAGCAGAAAGATGATGAACTGAGTCAGCACCAGGAACCCGGTCGGCGAAAGATTGAGCGACACGAAGAAATTTTCGACCACCAGCTGCCCGCCTAGCACGGCAAAAACCGCCGAGAACGTCCACGAGCCGACAAACAGGTAACACACCATCGCGGTGGCGCGCGCGGTCAGATAGACCGAGTCTCTCAGCATGGTGAAATTGAGCGCGCCATAGGCTGCAGCGAGGATCATGCTCGCAAGCGCGCCGGCGCCGGCAGCTTCCGATGGCGTCGCGAGACCGAACAGGATCGCACCGAGCACCGAAACGATCAGAAGCGCGAGCGGAAAGAACGAGGTTGCAAGCGCCTTCATCACGGTGCCGAAGGGCACGTCGGTCTCTTCCTTGGGCAGCTTGGGGGCAAGGGCCGGGTTGATCATCGCCCGAGTGATGACATAGAGGACGTAAAGGCCGGTGAGCAGGAATCCCGGAATGAAGGCGGCGGCATAGAGCTTGACCGCCGACACTCCCGCCGTCGCGGCATAGACAATGAGCAAAATGCTGGGCGGGATCAGAATGCCGAGACAGCCACCCGCGCACGTCACGCCGGCGGAGAGCTTGACGTCATATCCCGCGCGCAGCATGGCGGGAAAGGCCAAAAGCCCCATCAGGGTCACCACAGCTCCGACGATACCGGTGGCGGTCGCGAACATTGCGCAGGTCAACAGGGTCGCCACGGCAAGCGCGCCGGGGACGTTCTTCATCGAGAGTTGCAGCGAATAGAACAGGCGATCGAGAATATTGGCGCGCTCGACCACATAGCCCATGAACAGGAATAACGGAACCGCGGTCAGCACGTCGCTCGACGAAACTTCGAACGCTTTCTGCACCAGCAAAGTGAAGATGCGGTTCTGGAAAATCTCCTGGCCTGGCGTGTAGTAGGCGTAATAACCGAAACCCACACCCATCGCCATCAGCGTGAACGCGATGGGGAAGCCGAGCATGATGATGAAAATAAACAGCCCCAGCATCAACATGCCGACTTGCGGGTCAGTCATCGCTCAAGCCCCCTTCGGACCCGCTAGGGGCTTTTCCGCATTCTCTGCGGCGTGAATCCGCTGCTCCTGCAGGATGATACTTTCGGTTTCTTCGACGTCGTGCAGACGCTGCGGCCACTGGCCGAGCCGGATACACATAATGCAACGGATGATCTCGGCTATCCCTTGCAGCAGCAAAAGCACTCCGGTAATCGGAACCAGCGTCTTGAGGGGAAACACCGGCACGCCCGCGGGGCTGAAGATGCTCACCTCGCGAAACCGGATCGACATCGCGGCGTAGTTCCAGCCCGCATAGATGAAGGCCAGCACCGCCGGAAGAAAAAAGATGATGTAAAGCACGAGGTCCACGCTCGCCTGCGTGGACGGCTTCCAAAGCCGGTAGACCACATCCGCGCGCACGTGGCCGTTGCGCGATAACGTGTAGGCGCCAGCCATCAGGAACAGCGCGCCGTAGTTAATGTAGCTGAAATCGAAAGCCCAGGTGGTCGGCGCCCCCAAGACGTAGCGCACGAAAACCTCGTAACTGACGCCGAGCGTCAGCACCAGGATCAGCCAGGCGAACGCCTTGCCGACCCAAAGGCTGAGCGAGTCGATCCAATAGAGAAAGGCGCTCATAACCGGGTCGCTAAAGAAGATTGCCGCATGTTCCCCCCGGAGCAGGTCGGGCGGCGCGCTTCCGCGCCGCCCTTCCCGATATCGCGGAACCTGATGTCCCGCAAGTCGCCTTTCGGCTTAGGTCTTCAACACACCCGGGAAGTGATGGTTGAAGGCGCCTTTGTAGTCGGTCGCATTCATCATGCCGTAGAACACGACCTTGCGGACCCATGCCTTCTGCGATTCCATGACCTTCTTCATGAACGGGTCTTGGCCGAGTGTCGCGATCAGGCCGTCCCAGGCCTTGATCTGCGCGTCGAACACGCTTTGCGGCGTGCGCAGGACGTTGACCTTTTCCTTGGTGATCAGATCCTGCAGGTCGTCCGAGTACTGTCTCATCGCCAGCCATTCGTTGGCCGAGGAGGTAGCCTCTGCGGCGTATTGCAGGATCGCCTGATGCTCCTTCGGCAGGCCGTTGAACTTGGTGCGATTGAACATAATCTCGAAGTACTCGGTGGCCTGGTGGTGGCTGCCGAGCATGTAGTTCTTGGCCACGTTCTGCGAGCCGAAGCGGCGGTCCGAGGTCGGGTTGTTGAATTCGAACGCATCGATCACGCCGCGCTCCATGGCCGGCACGATCTCGCCGCCCGGAAGCTGCGCCACGGCCATCCCCATGGCCTGCATCAGGTCGGCCGCGAGGCCTACGGTGCGGTACTTGAGGCCCTTCATGTCGTTGGCGCTCGCCACCGGCTTCTTGAACCAACCGAGCGGCTGGGTCGGCATCGGCAGGGCGAAGAAGCTCTTGACATTGAGCTTCATGATCTGGGTCTGCAACTCTTCGAACAGCTCCTTGCCGCCGCCGTTATGAATCCAACCGAGGCCTTCGTTGGCGTTGAAGCCGAACACCGGGCCGGTGCCGAACAGCGAGGCGGCCTTGTGCTTGCCGTACCAGTAAACGGTCACGGTGTGGGCGGCGTCGATCTGGCCGCCGTGCACGCCGTCCAGCACCTGAAACGGATGCACCACGGCGCCGCCGTGCAGCAGGTCGATCCTGAGCCGTCCGCCGGCCATGTCGTTGACGCGAGTGATGTACTGCTGCGCCATCTCGGTGAAGATGTCGGTGGCGGGCCACGACGTCTGCATCTTCAGCGTCGCGGTCTGGGCGCGCGAGACTTGCGGCATGGCAACCGCGCCGACGGCCGTGGCGCCGGCCGCCATCACGAACTTGCGGCGAGTCGTGGTTTTGGTTTCGGATTTCGAGCTCATCTGATGTATCCCTCCCTGGGTGGATGCTCTTGACGGAATTCACGTCCGCCACTTGTTCAACGAACCACCGGCGGCGGCTCCATATTCCGCCGGCATTGGGGTTAGTTTTAACGCCTTGACCGCATTTCACACAAGCCCATGACCCTCCCGAAGACGCCGGGCGGGCCTATATTGTCTGGAATTGCCAGGGAGATTCGCGCGGGTTCCGGCGAACT